>PKWD01000292.1 GCA_003131945.1 Acidimicrobiaceae bacterium | reverse complement strand
CCTTATGAGTGTGCTGGCGCAACACAACCTCGCCCTTCGTGTCACGATCTGTCCAGTACCACCCTGTAAGACGATTAGCTGGCATTCCGTGAACTTCGAGAAGAAGGGCTCCGTGATGGATGCGGCTCTGATCCTGAATCAACACGCCTGGCGTATTTTCATACGTTGAGGTCAATCGGGGAATGCTGTTCACACGCCTTTCGAGGGCAGCGACGAGAGATTCCGACCTTGACTCTTCGCTCAACATGCGCAAGGAGATCGTCGAATACGTCTGCCGAATGGCGAAGTACGCCACAACCGGATCAATACGCTCTTGCGTAGCCGGATCTTTCCAACTCGACTGTATGGTTCCTTTCCATGTTCCGGAGATAACCGGACAGCGGAGCAACCGAGGCATGGGAGGAATGCGCCACAGCCAGCGGTCGAACAAGATCATACCGATGACAACAACCGTGACGACGACCGAGTAGGGCTTCAAATATGCCGCTTTAAGATGCACTCCCTCGACAAAAAGCATGACTGCCCAGGCAAGGACAGCAACCGCAAGGACGACTTGTACCTGAATCTTGCTGAGCATGGGGGGACCTACCTGAATCCCATGTGGTCCCAAGCGGCGTCAGCCAGCCGGTGTGCCTGCTGGAAGGTCCATGGCTGGGCGGAATGGAAGAGCCACTTGAGTTCGTTGACTTCTAGCCACTTCGCACACTGGTCAGCGTCGAGGGTCTCGTTGAATATGGTGGCAAGAACTGCCCGCATGTCGTCTACGTAGTTTTTGTGGTTGAACTTGTCGTTCGGCACGTTGTAGACGAGGCATTCAATGAGAAAGGATGGCAGCTCGTCAATGGCTCCAGCTTTGACAAGCTCATTCTCCAAACGCTTCAGTGCCCGGACCATGCGCTTGAACCGCCTTCCAGTGGCATCGTTCTTCGCCACGCCATTCACATATTGTTGTTGAGGCCAGTTGTGGATGTGCGTACCGCTATCGGGATAGATGCGAGCCCCCTGATAGAATTTGAGGTTGCCCCAGAAGTCGAGATCGTAAATACGGTGGTACTCAAAGCAGGGCACGACGTCCGCAGGCAGCGTCGTCTTCGCCCCCCGAACCCGCATTGCCATCTTCCCCCTCGTGACGGCGGCACGCCCGTAGTAGTCCACCAACGCCTGCTCCACATCATTCTTGAAGTGTGCGACGGTGTAACCGTCCGAGTATCCCGTGAACTTGCTTTCGACGGCAGCCTTTTTGACGTCCGCAGCAGCGCCCGTCTGATCGTGGAAGTAGAACTCAGCACATTCGACTGCAATGTCGACGTCGTAGTCGAGACGCACATTTGTCCGATTGGCATAGGAGCCCTTGGCGTACACCTTGTAGCCGATGGACTTCAACGTCGACGAAACTCTTAGAGCTTCCTTGATCTGATCCTCAGTACGGTCTCGTTTTGCGTCCTCAGTGTCGCTGGGGGGCTTCACCCATGCTCGAAGAGTCTCCTCCCAGTCTCGTGCCATGCGAAAAAGGGTACGACACGGGTGCTACACCGGGCCTGAGCTGGGGTTGCGCCGACGCCCATCCTGCTTGCCTCGATTGCTGGAGAGGGAACCAGGCAGCGATCTATCGGACGAAAGAGGCCGCCGCAAGGGTGTTGCCCAGCTAAGCGGGAATCGCATGGAGGATTGATCGAAGGAGTCAAGGCGATGTCTCGCCCAGCGCTGGCGGTTCACGAGTTGCCGAGAATGACTGGCCTTTCTGCAGAACTCACCGGGCTGACTGGAGACAGGTGGATGGCTTGCGCTGCGTCGATGAGTTTGTCAAGTTGAAAGTCGTCTTCGTCCCAGTTCTCATCCAGGAGCCCCGTAGCAGTCTCTAACTCGCTGGTCGTTAGATCCCTTTGGAGTTTGTGGGCCATGCGAGCGGGGTAGTTCCAGGGAACCCTCCATCCCGGACGGTGGGCCCAGTTGTGCACCGCCGTGGCTGCTCTCCCGAAATCGGCGTCGTAGCAGAGGAGACGAATCGCCGTTCGAACATAGAGTCCGTGTGGCCAATCCACGACGTAGCCGAAGCGTTCTGCCTTGGCCACGAAGTTCTGCAATGCGTACCTGGTCTTGTGGAGCATGTTGCCGTTGGGATCACAGAACTGTTCCAGCCGGATTCCGCCGTTGAAAAGCTGGGTCATCCAGTCCCGATGTCGGCCCGTGAATCGGGCCGACGGAGGAGGAAACGGAATCGCCTTCGTGGGCTGAACGGTCGTCACTCCCAACAATCATCGGCAGGAGGTTTACCGGCATTTAGCCCTGGCTGCACACTTCTCGGACCGGGCGGAAGGCCAACGGCCAGTCGAGGCCGGTGACAGGTCACCGCAGCAGGAACCCCGAGGAAACCTGTATTACTCCCAATGCTGGGCCATTTAGTCGCAGGTTCCCTCCTTGTGCTTCAAGAGGGAAACCTTTCAGCCGGGCCGCATCTGTGATCCCAGAAATCCAACTGCAACTTCTCCACCTCTGTGAGCATCCGCTTCCTGATGGCCGCAGACCGCCTGGTGGCCCTTGGTAAGGTCTCGACAAACCTCGTTGCCAGAGCCGATTTGTTGCCGGCTTCTATGAGGTCGTGACAAGCATTGCAGGCCGCCCATGAGCCGACAGAGACGTGGGTGTTGTTGTCCCTGGCTTCGTGAGCTTGAAGCATTATGAAGTCCTTCGCTGGGTAGCACCAGGTTGGATTCGCCAACGTGCAGAAGTCGCACATTGGCGGTGCTATTAATAAGACGTCAACTTGCTGCGGGTGGGCATTGCGTTTAGGAAATAGTGGACTGGTTTCGTCTACGTCATGTGCCTCTGTGTCTTGTTCGACGTGCATTGTTCGCTTCCTTTCATCGGTAGGTTCATTACAGAACCCATCGTGGAAGCAAACTCCGGCGCTGCAATACCCCCGTTTCGTACGCAATACCACGAGGGCCAGTCAAGGCCGGCTCAGGACGCCCGTAGGGGCAGCCTTGACGGGCCAGGACATTCCTAAAGGGGGCAATGGATGGGAGCCGCCATGTCGGCTCCTGAGTGCGTGTTCCCCCGCCGTTGACCCCACGCAGCACGTCCTCAGTGAGTCGGCGTCGGGTCGTTGCGGTCGAGATAACCAATGCGCCGCTCAAGAGCCTCGCTGGTCGTCATCCAAGATTGGTCGAGGGTTGCCTCAATGGCGGTTCTCCTGGCAGCAGCGTCAGCTTCAAGCTCACGGCGTGCGCCATCGTCTACAGCCAGAGCGGCGGCGGTTTCGTAGGCTTCGGCGCTCTGACAAAGACGATCACGGTACCGCTCTGCGGCGGGGTCGCCGCTTCGGACGAGCTTTTGCATGATTGCGATAGTCCGTGCTTACGAACAGGGCGCAAGTAGGTCAGCGTGGCCGGCTGGTGCTGGAGTATTCGCTTCGACACTCCTAGCCGAACTGTTCGGGAAAGAGCACTCTCAGTTGCCCCAGGAAGCCCGCAAACGACCCGGTTGGTACCAGAGTGCCCGGATGCGACCAGGGAAAACGTCTTGGTGGTTCAAGTGCAATCCCATTTTCGGCGATAAACGTCGTAAGCCGGTTCCAGAACGGAACCGGTGGAGTCGTCGGCCGAAGCCGGCAGACGCCAGGAGGAGGTGAGTTCCGATGCTCCTGAACGCCCGAGCAGTGAGCGACGATATCGACGCCGAGATCCAGGTCTACGAGGACGCCGCCAAGAAGATTCCAAAACGCTGGAAGCTAGCTCGTGAATGGGCCCTCAGATGGGAGAACGCCGGCAAGCCCACAGATGGCGACGTGTGCACAACCCTTTTCGCTACGTTTGCGCAGGCACGGTACCCACAGCTCGACCTGAGAGAAGTTGCGCTCCTGCTTAGCTCGATCTCTAAGTACGAATACCAAACGGGTATCCGTCTAACCGAGGAAGCGGAGGATATTGCCGCCGGCTTGGCGGAGGGCTGGCAGGGTTCACCCACGGGGTTGAACGAATCCGCCATAACACTTGTGCTCCGCCGAGCGAGCGGGAACTGAGCGCCACGTTGGCATGAAGGTTGCCCAAGAAAGAGCGCAGCCCGGTGATTTGATGGTCACCGGGCTGCGTGAAACGCAGGTTGTACTTTCAGTTCCGAGCGAGGGGCCCCGGTCCTGGGTCAGACCGCAGTTGTCGCTGTTGCCTGGTGCGCTATGCGTTCGAGGATGGTGTTGGCTGTCGCTAAGACAGTGCCAGCGGTTTCCCGCACCACTTCGGTGTCCCCAGCCGCCCATGTTGCGACGTAGGGGAATGAGTAATCACCGACGCCGGTCAACCCGACGGCGGTGGCACAGAGCCAGGCGATCGATTCGGCCTCCACTTCCTGGCGGCCCTTGTCGACGCCGACATTCGGACCCTGGTGGCAGAGGACGTGGCCAAGTTCGTGCGCCAGTGTCTTTGCTGCCTGAGCCGGCTCAAGGTCGGGACGAACGGTGACGGTCTTCGTCAGGTAGTTCGTCACGCCGTTCGCCGGTGAGCAGTCTGCTCGTAGCACCTCGAAGCCTTCCTCTCGAACCAGTTGTTCGAGAGCGGCCCAAAGTCCTGTCGGAGCATCGCCCACGAGCAGTTTCGGTGCGACCTCGGGGAGATCGGCACCGGTAGTGTCGCTTATGTCGAAGACATACGCTTGACGAAAGCCACGGACTTGCTTCGTGAGATTGTGCTCCTCATCGGAGTTCGTCTCGCCTGGTCCGTCGCTGTGTTTCACGGTGTAAGTGCACGGAGCGATGATGGCAATGCCTTTCGCCCCTAGGTTCACTTGCCGTCCAAGCCTATTCTTCCATGTTGTGAAGCCCGCCACCCGGGTGGCGTCAGGCTTCTGAAGCAAAATCAGGAAGATATTCGAGATGGAGTACCGATGGAAGCGGGCGGCAAGTTGCAACATCGCCATCCAGTCCTCAGAACTCACAAGTGCGTCGATGCTCTCGATCAGCTTGTCGTGCAGTGCGTCGAGTTTGCTTTTCATGGTCGTTGACCTTCTTTCGGCGCCAACCGGCTTTCGGCTGACACCTGGACCGTGCCGAGTCGAGGCGTCGGCGCACGAAGGTCACCGCTGAAAATGGTCCTGGCTCTCGTGCATCAGGCGGCTCCCACGCCTTCAGAGACGGAGCATCGGGGAGCCGGGCAACCGCCGTCAGACTCCAGCGGCCTGCGTGGGCGAACAGGGCATGGCCCACGGGAAGACGCCGCATGACATCGGGCGCAACCTGCCATTGATGCTGCTCCCGTAAACTGCCAGATTCAAGAAGTTCGCCGCTGGCCGTGACTCCGAGACTCGCCTCCAAGCCCATGCGAGTACCCAAGAGGCTGACGATTGGCTCGGGGTTCGCCATCCGGTGAGCGAGAACCGCAGCTCCCCCATGGAGCAGGCGTGCCTGGGCGTCGGTTTGCCCAAGCCCTTCGGGGGTTTGGGCGCTCACGATGCAGCGCACAGCGGCTGATCGTGCTCGCTCAAATGTGTCAATAACAAAGTTCGCCATGATCGGATCGGCCTGGACAATTGCCCCCATCTCTTCGACCACGAGCAGGATGGGCCTTCTGTCTGTCCTTCGGGTTATATCTCGCAGATAGCCGATTAGATCGACCAGGAGCGCACGACCGAAAGAGCCGGCTATCTCGAGGCGGGTCGAGGTGGGAAGTGTGATCCACGCAGCGTCCACGTCTTCCCAACTCCAACCACCGCCATTGGGGCGGACGGCTCCGATGGCTTCGAGGTCGGAGAAGAGCGAGAAGTACCGGTAGCGCAATCCTTGGATGAGCTTGGCATCGAGCCCAGCCGCAACCGTTGCTCGGTCGGTTCCCGCCCACCGGGTCCTGAGAACATGCGTATCCATGAGTCCGAGAACCTGACTGAGGGCAGCCGGTGGACCGCCACGGTCGTCACACACCAAGGTGAGCACTGTTGCCGCCACCGCCCTATAGAAGGCCTCGGACCAACTCGCAGAAGCCATGAGGCGATCTCGCAGCGCCTGACCACTGCCACGGCAAAGGTCCATTGCTCCGGAGTCGGGCCAGATTCGACACCTCGCTTCGCTCACGCCGGCAGCACTGGCATATCTTGCGAAGGCCAGCGCCGAGTCGTGCTCCTCCTTGGCGTCGATGACGAAGACCCGCCACCCCAGTGCGAGATGAGCCGCAGCCAGGCGAAGGATGCTGACTGTCTTGCCGGCTCCCGTCGCTCCTAGAGCGACAATATGGAAAACATCGTCGGGAATGACACTCCACGGACCACGAACCCACTCTGGCGGATTGTCTCCTTCGAGCCATGCCCCGAGGACCGGACAGCCGGCGACGGCGACCGGCACCAGTGGGTGAGCAGAAGCCTCGTTCGCCCGTAGCCGCCGAACTCGCTCCTGGCGCTGGGCTCGTGCCTCTCGACCGTGGAGCGGATTGCGCTCCCGCTGTTGTTGCCAGGCTCGCTCGGCGCCAATACCCACGGCGATCCCCCCAGGGATCCCCGTGGGCAGCATCAACGCAACGGCGCCGACGAGTCGTACAACAACGTGGAGACTCGCAACGTCCGACACCAACTCACGCCACGCCGGGCCGTACCACGCCATCGTGAGCAGGGCGGCGAGGGAGGCGAGCATCGCTGCGGTGAGCCCCACTCGCCAGAGCAACCCTGAGTCGTGCTCGTGTCGCCTCGCCCATGCCGCCGCTGGCACGGCGAAGAGCACGGCCAGCGGGCAGGCGATGACGACGATGCACAAGAGGGCGCCGATAAGCTCGACGAGCCCTGACATCCTGGGCGATTCGGGAGCGCTCACGGCCACGGCCTCACCTAGACACGGTTGCGCTGCTCGGGTGAAAGCAGTGTTTCTACGACCTGGGTCACCTGATAGAGGGTCGCTTGACCGCAGAGGTAGAGCACCCGGTGCCATCGGGCCGAGTCCCCTTTGCGAGCCGAAAGCAAGGAAACAATCGCAGCTTCCACTCGCCGCCTTCCGTGCGGACTCAGCTCCATTTCGATGGCCACCGCTCTGCCATTCGTGAAGACGGCGCCGTCGGGCACGTGCTCCCCAGCAGGCAATACTTTCCGCAGTTGGGTCTCACACATCCAACCTTTTCGGCTGGCTGGCCCTGCAAGGCGCATTCTCACTTCAGAGACGGCCAGCGTGTGTTGGAGTGTTCCCACCGCCGGCTTCCGCCAGCGGTCGATGCCCACGAGGCGAGCACCGGAACCGGTGAGCCACACTGCTGCCGGCTTGCCGTGCCACACGGTTCGACGTTCGGCCAGCCCGAGTGCCTCCCAGCGAATGACGATTTGCCTCGTGCGCCGATCGGAAACCGGAACACCGCCGATGTAGCCGAGCAACGCTTGCAGTTGGGGCAAGGTGGCCGCTCGCATCTCGGAAAGCCAGGACATCGCCACCAGGTCACGTCCCGTTAGGCGGGGCCCGGCGTCAGCCCTTCGGCGTCTGGCCGCAGCCGCCTCGTCGTCCTCGACCGGGCGCTGCGCTGCTTTGTCTTTTCTGTTTTCTTTTTCTTCTTTTTCTTCTTCTTCTATTTTATTATTTTCATTTTTCATTTTATTATTTCTCCTTCTTATCTATCTCTCTCTCAACCCTGACCTCTTCAGCGGAGGTGGAGAGGTCAGGGTTGGGAGAGCTGCCGGCGGACCTCGCCGTTACGAACGACAGTTGGGGCGAAGCGTCGTTCCCAAAGGGCTGCCGACCAAGATTCTTGAAAAGGCGCAGGACTANNTAGGAACGGTGCTCTGTCGTCGTCATTAAGCGGCCTCGGCTGCCACCTCGGCGAAGTTGGTGCCGATGACCTCCGGTACCGAACAACGGGCCGACCCTTTTGCGGCGATGGACCGGCGGACCTGTACGGACTCCAGCCGTAGACCGTTGTAGATGGCCCGAGTGAGGGAAGTGTCCGAGTTCGAGAGCATGACAAGTACGCCACGACTGGTGAGGTCGTCGATGACCGAAGCGAGGCGACGATGGTCAGGCTCTCGAAAGTCCTTCTCTGCATACTTCGTGAACGACGACGTGGGCGAGTGCGGGACGTAGGGCGGGTCCAGGTAGACGAAGTCACCGGCCCGGGCGTCGACAACGGCATTCTCAAAGTCACCATGCCGGATGACTGTTCCGACAAGACGGTCTGCGTCAACACGCAGGAGTGGTTCGTCGCACACCGTGGGGTTCTTCAACCTGCCGTACGACGCATTGAACTGGCCCCTATTGTTTTGCCGAAAGAGGCCGTTGAAGCAGAGACTGTTGAGGGCGATTGTGCGAGCCGCCTTATTCACGTCGGAAGTGGGTTGTGCCTCTCGCAAGCTGTAGTAGTCCTTCTCGGTGGTGTGGTTTGCAAGGCGATGCAGCTTCTTCACGAGCTCGTCTACGTCGTCACGGAGGACCCGGTAAGTGAGGGCCAGGTCCGGCACATCGTCATTGATGACGCAGCGGGCTCCGGGGAGGTCGAGGGCGAAGAACATCGCCCCGCCACCGATAAAGGGCTCGTAGTAGCGACCGGTAAAAACCGGCAGGCGCTTCTTGAGGTGGCTGAGCAAGCGGCCCTTNNCGTGGCCAGGTCGGCTCTAAGCGACAGTCGGGGCGATTCCGCTTCCGAAGCACATCGCACGTCGCCGGTAGGTCGCTCAGGCACCCGAGCACCCGGGGGGTCGCAAGGGCCTGGGACTACGAATCTGACGCCGCTAAAACTCCCCAGGCCTTACGAGTCCTGGCGAGCACCTCGTCTCGTGGCGAGGGATTGAAATCGAGATTTAGGCGGCGTCCCGGTAGAACCGCTCAATAGCCTCGGCTGCTCGCTTGTCGTCATCGCCGTAGAGGCCGGCGTAGATGTCGAGCATGGCCTTCAGACTCTTCCATCCGCCCATCTGCTGGCACTGCTTCGGCGGGACACCGGAGCGGAGCCACGCCGTAACAGCGCTGTGCCGCAGGTCGTGCCGTCGAAGATCGCTCAGGTGATGACCACCGGGAAAGGCGAGCGCAACGGCGGGGTGCCAGACACCCCGAAGGTGGGTGTCGGCGGATAGCCGCCCGCCTCGATTGCCGGTGAAGACGTAGTCCCCGGCGCTCGGCCCGGTGAACAGCTCCATGTGCGTCCGGAGAATGGTGGCCGCTTCCGAAGGGAGGTAGGTCTTGCGGCCCACCTTCGTCCTCCGGCCCTTCGTGGGTCGCTCAGTGCTGGTCTTGCCGTCAGCATGGTGGGCGGGTACGTGGCTGATGGTGGCTCTTACCCTCAGCCATNNCATGCTGCCCCGTCGGGGCTGAAGTGCACGTCCCGGCGTCGAAGGGCCACAGCTTCGCCCATCCGGAGTCCCGCCGTTCCAAGTACCAGCGGCAAAGCAACGTGCTTCGGACCGCCGACGAGTCCGCATGCCCAGGCCATCCGCCGAATCTCGTTTCGGTCTGCGATGCGGTCGGGATCGCACTGCTCAGAGTCGACATCTCGGGGCACCTTGGGAAGACCCTTCGTCGGGTCCTTCTCCAACCTGCCCGCCTCCAGCGCCCAATTGAACACGGACTTGACCACTGTCCAGTACGTGCGGCCAGTGCTGTACGGGCGTCCTTCGACAAGTGCGTCGTAAAGCGGCTGAAGAGTTTCATCGTTTAGGTCGGACACCGGCAGCGAGTGGGCGGCGAGCCATGCCCGACCGTCGACGATGTCGGATGGTAATGCGGAGTCGTCACGCTCGTTACGGTCCTGGAACGAGTACCCCTTCAAGTATGCCAACGCATTGTCGGGCAGCTCTGCCGCCGTCGTGAGAAGCTGTCGCATGGTGTTTAGACGACCAGCCACCTTCGAACGCTGGGCGGGACTCTTTGCTGGCCAGTGGATCCTCCAGAAAGTTTCGGTGAGTTCGAAGACGGTGTATGCCCCCATTGGCTCCGCCAACTGCACGGGACGGTCATTGGAGTCGAGAGCCCACCCGTCGTAGCCAAGAGCCGCCCACCGGAGCCTGTCGGCGAACGCTTCGGCCTCGCCCTTGAGCTGGAATCCGGACCGCTTCCGGAGCCGCCCGTTTGGAGACTTCGCATCGAACACCCGCCACGTGATGCGCCAGCTCGTGACTCGGCGCTTCCGCTCCAACTCGTCCCGCTCCTGGGCTGTGTGGGCAGCCTCAAGCAGCTTCAGGTCCGCAGGCGTCAATCGACGCCTACCCTCGTATCGCCTCGGCGGGAACACCGAGACCCTCATCGGGCCCGCTCCGCCATCCAGGCCTCCAAGTCGCCCCGCTCAACCCGAAGCTGCCGGTTAGGGAGCCGTGAAGCTCGTGGGAAGTCCGGATTTCCTCGGCGGCTCCAGTCGTAGAGGGTCCACTTCGACACACCCAGCTCATCGGCCAGTTGCTCTATCGAGAGCCACTGCTTCCTGTTGTTTGTGTTGCTGTTGTTCATGAGGAACGACGAGTGGCCTGTTTGCTGGCCGCTGCAATACCTCGAAACCGACCTCCTTAGGCGGTGCCTACTCAGCGTTCCCTGGAGTTCTCCCCAGGCCGGTGAAGGCACAAACACCCTGGTGAGGGCTGTTTCCCGTAGTTCAAGCTGAGAACGAGGGTTCGATTCCCTTCNNCGGAGCCGGCGGATCCATCACCGGGACGACCACCGTGGCGTGCCACAGGACCACGTACTGCGGACACCCGCCTACCGTGGGACAGACCGGGGTCCCGATTGCGTTGAGTCCAGCTGTTCCGTAGTTCACGACCCGGAACACAGTCGTCGACGCGCCCGTGGTTGTCGTCCCTTCCGACACGAGACTGAGGACAGGCGTGGTCTGGATCGCTTGAGCCACCGACCACCGCAGGTGCGCTCCGGAGAGCGTGACCACTACCAGCTCACCCTTAGAGGCGAGCACGGTCGACCCGTTACTCGAGACAGTGAGCGTCACCTTCTTGACCACCGGCGTGGTCGATGGGGAGGCACTCGCTACCAACGTGCTCGTCGATACCAGGGCCAGGGCGGAAACCGCCAGTCCTATCCCGAAGGCAGTGATTTTGCTTCGCACGGTTCCCCTTTGGAGCGGGCGGCGAAATCCCTCGACGCCGTCTACTTGTGGAAACGTTGGAGCAGCCTGAGCGTTACAGGCAGGGCCCCCAGATAGCGGTTTGGGTACCCAGGGCGTCCCACCGATCGGGCGACCTGCGAGACCTTCGAGCGCGGGTCCTGGGAAACGGGCACAACCGACTCATTTGAGCTCGTACCGGGTGCGCTAGACGAACTGGACGCGATCGGGTGGATTCACTAGTGAAACACTCAACCCTGGAGAGCGAGGCTTCATATTCATGACCTCAGTCGAGCTGCTTCCAGTGCTGGCGGCCAAACGTCCGTCCATACCAGGCCGTAAGCGAGTGTCCTTCGTCCTGGCTGAAATCGGGTCGCAGCGCCCTGGTGCCTTGAGGCNNTTGCCTCCTCATCAGTCAGTGCGCATCGCACCACGGTCGTCGTGATTTCGGTGATCTGGTCTCGGTCGACGAAACGTGGACCGTGCTTCGTCTTGACGACGATCCCGTCGAACAGATCCAACGAAGGTATCTGGAGAACATGCTCAACAGTGCCGAATTGATTTTCCTCTGAAGTGACGACGGATGTGCCTATTTCGAGTCCTTCGTACGAGACGGGGCTTCCATCGTCCATGTTCCCTCCTCCGAGTGGATTCTATTCTAATCAAGCCCAGACTGGAGTGCCGTCGCCGGATACTCTTTCTCCTTCGATGCCCGAGCAAAAGCTGCACCACTACCTGTTTGTTACGCCTTCCCGAAAGCTGATGTAACGCCGCGCTGAGCGAACCTTCGGAGAAGGGCCCAAAATGTCGTCCAAGCACCCGTCCCCGGGACGATACGAAAATCGTGGTGGGCGTGTCATAGACTCCGTATTCGTTCGCCACAGTTCCGCTTGGATCAGACAGCATCGTGTAGGCAACTCGCACGGAGCCGAGCGACGAGATCGCTGCACTTCGGATGTCAGTGGTGTCGATTCCCCCACTGGACGGTGGTGACGTCCGGACGCGCCGAGAATACCGGCGCACCGAACGAGCAGACCTCGAACGTCGGATTCAGTGCACCGTCGCGTTGGTGAGGACCCTGGTGCCGACGGTCCCGTTCGACGTGGTGGGTGGGAGCCACATGTCGTCGAGCACGAGACATATTCCCGACTCTGCGCACGCGACCGGTCCGACAGAGTCGAACCGGTAGTCCCCGGGCAAGGGTGGTACCGCGTCGACGACGACCCAGCGGCGCCCATTATCTCGTGTCGTGGCGACGGCACCCGAGCCGGTGGTGACGCACTGTCCAGCCGATGGACAGCTCATCGCCTCGAATCCGCCACTGACGTCAGAGGACAGACCAGTCGGCGTAGTCGAGTTCCACGACCTCCGGGCACTGCCGGCCAGGACGAGCCAGGGATTCCTCCCAGATATGGTCTCGACGAGGATCAGGCAATGCGAGGCGTCGGCACAGCTGAGCGACGTCGGTATGCCGGCAGGCCGGTCGCTGGTGGTGAGGATTCGGCCCCCGTCACGGCTCGCCAGGACGAGGCCGGCCTGACCCCGTGTCTGGTAGGCACCGTCGTGGGGGACGATCGTGGTGCTCTCGCCGACGAACACGCACTGGTTGACGGCGGGACACGACACTGACGACAGGTAGTCGTCGACGTCGGCCGCCGCCCGTGGGACGGAGGACTCCGCCCAGGTGATCCCACCGTTGTCGGTGGTGAACACACTGGTCGGGTAAAAGCGATAGACCCCGGCATAGGGCTGTACGCCCTTGATGGTCGCGTCTATGTCACTCAGCGCCAATCCCACGCAGTGGGAGTCCGTCGGGCAGGCCAAGTCGGTGACGAGTCCCACCGAGGCGGGCAGGTTATGCCCAATCCAGGTGGATCCACCGTCCGTCGTGGTGAGCACCACCGGCTTCCCCGACGATCCGGGCGCTTGGCCCACATCGACGATGGCGCCCACTGCACACGTGTCCGGTCCCGAGCACGCAATGGGAGACGACAACCAGGTGTCCGCCGGAATGGCTAGCTGCTCCCAGGTGGAACCGCCGTCGGTGGACCGGTAGGCGGAGGAGCCACCGGGGGAGTCACCGGGGTCGACCCCGGGGATCGTTCGAGATCCGTTGGGTTGGATCCCGTTGGCCTGGACGACGACGTAGCAGGCGGGGCGAGATCTTCCGGCGCAGCTGATCGTGGTCGGCGGCCCCAATGCCAGGTCGTTGCTGGGCAAACCGTGTTGCCACACCGTCAGTCCCGCAGTTCTCCACGCGGATCCGATCGTCCCGGCCGACGGTATGGACGTGGGCGTCGAGTGAGAACCGAGCCTCTGGTAACCCACGACACCGGTAACCATGACGACGACCACAGCGACAAGGACGGCGGCGTTGCGCCGGTGGCGACGTCGGCGGCGGGCCCGCGCTTCGCCAATGAGAGCTTCCGCCTCGATGTCCCTCACAGCGGACGGTACTGCTTTCGTGTCTGTCCGCATCATAAGCATAGTGCTAGTATGAGTAGCATCATCTCGAAAGTCAAGGTCAGCCGCTCCGAACCGGTCCCGCTGCACGATCAGGTCGCAGCCGAGATCCGCCGGTCCATCGCCGCNNGGGCGAAGGCGGGCCTGGGGAGCGGCTTCCGCCGGCCAAGGATCTCGCCGCCGAGCTCGGGGTGAACTCCAACACCGTTCTTCGAGCTCTGCGACTTCTCCGTGACGAAGGCTTGCTCGAGTTCCGTCGTGGTCGTGGGGTGACCGTGACCGGTACCCGCCAGCGGGGTTTGGTCGTTGAACGTGCCAGGGATCTGGTGACATTCGCTCGCTCGGAGGGAATCCGGCGTGAGGAGCCCGGGCCGCCGGGTCGGCGACGCACTCGGCGGCCATTGTCTCCATGGGCTCGAACAGCATGCGGGCGGTTCCAGCGAGTGGCGTCAGACCGGAAATAGACCACACCCGACGTGAGGGATCACGCGTGGCGAAGACAGGACGGCCGCTGCCTCTCTGAGACGGTCCCGACCTGTCCGACAGTTTCAGGACGGTGGGCTTCAAGCATCTGATCGATCTGATCGACCCCTTGGCGCTCGTCTGGACCTACCCGGCTGCCTTCTTTCGGACGGAGAGAGTAAAGATCTGCGTGACCGAACCGAGGCTATTGGTCGCCGTGAGAATGAACCGGTGCTTGCCTCGGCGTGCCTTGGTGGTCGAAAGCGTGGCCGTGCCGTCGTGATTGTCGGTCAGGACCAACCACGTCGGAAGATACGATTCGGTGATGGCCGGTGCCGGCCCGCCGGACGTGGTGACGGAGAACGTGAAGGCCTGCTTGGCAGTACCCGACGCCGAGTCCGCGCTGGTAAAGGCTGGGCCTACGGCCACCACAGCGAAGCACTCGTCGGTGGAGGTGTCGGAGCTCCGTGCGTAGTTGCCATCGCCCGCGTAGTAACCGGCGAAGCACCAGTCACCGACTGCCGTTGCGGTGAAGGCCGGCGACGTGGCCGTGGCCGTGTCGCCCGTGCCCGCCGTCAGGGTCACCGGGTTGCCCACCGGGTCGTCCAGCGCTGTGCAGGGTGTGGGGGTGGCCGTGGGTCCACATGTATAGAAGGTGACGGTGCCTGTCGGTATCCCGCCCGTGGTGTTGCCGGTGACTGTGCCCGTGTCGGTGTCGGTGGCGCCCAGGCCGATCGAGGTCTCGGTGGGTGTGGTGATGAAATCGGGAGTCACGGAGAAGCATTCGTCGATGGTGGTGTCCGAGCCCGCCGCGTAGTTGCCATCGCCGGAGTAATAGCCGGCGAAACACCAGTCGCCGGCTGCCGCCGGGGTGAAGGCCGCTGACGGGGCCGTGGCCGTGTCGGCGGCGCCGGCTGTCAGGGTCACGGGGTTACCCACCGGGTCGGCCTCTGACGTGCAGGGCATCGGGGTGGCGGTGGGCCCGCACTCGTAGAAGGTGACGGTGCCCGTAGGGTCACCACCGGCCGTGGTCCCGTACACGGTGGCCCCGTCGCTGTCAGAGCCGCCCAGGGTGACGGTCGACGGGGCCGGGGTGGTGGCGATGGCGGGGTCGACGGCGAAGCACCCGTCGGAATCGTCCGAGACCGTCGCGTACTCGGTGTCGCCCGAATAAGCGGCCCAGAAACACCAGGAGCCTGGGGCCGAGGGTGTGAATACCGGTGACGTGGCCGTGGCCGAGTCCCCCCCGCCGGGCGTCAGGGTGACAGGGCTGCCCAGGGCCACGGGCTCCAACGAGCAGGGGGTCCCCGGGGCGCTCGGTCCGCAGGTAAAGAAGGTGACGGTGCCCGTCGGCGCTTCGGCCCCGACGTTGCCCGTGACGGTGGCCGTGTCGGTATTGCTGGAGTCGAGGAGGATTGTCGAGGACGCGGGCGAGTCAGTGAACGTGCCTTCGGACCCCCAGATCCACGTATCGGCCAGGCTGCTCGGCGTGACCCCGCCCGGATCTCCTCCGAACAGCGTGATGGTCCCCTCCGCCGCGTCGTAGTCCATGGTGGCGTAGCGCCGGGCGGGAGGACTCGTGGCCGGGTACTGCTCAGCCCAGGTGGTGCCGTCCCACGTCCACATGTCGGAGAGGTCACTCTGGCCACCGNNACCGAACAGGACGAGCTTGCTCGTGGCGGGGTCGTAGGCCATCGAGGACCCGATGCGAGCCGACGGGCTCGACGTAGGGGTCCGGGCCGCCCACGTGGATCCGTTCCACATCCAGGTGTCCGACAAGATGGTGGAGCTGCCGTTCCCCCCGAACAGCACCGTCTCCTGTGTGGCCGGGTCGTAGGCCATGGACGCCGCGTCACGGGCCGATGGCTTGGTACCCGGGAACTGCTGCGTCCACGTGACCCCGTTCCAGGTCCACGTGTCGTTCACCATTGTGCGGTCCGCCACACCCCCGAACAGCACGACGTTTCCTGACGCGTTGTCGTAGGCCATGGATGCGGTGTAGCGGGCCGGGGGGCTCGTCTTCGGGAGTTGCTCGGTCCATGTCGACCCGTCCCAGGTCCAGGTGTCGGACAACATGGTGTCCGATCCGCCGGTGACCTCGTCGCCCCCGAACAACACAGTGTCCCCCGTGGCCGGGTCATAGGCCATGGCGGCGGCGGTGCGCGCCGGGGGACTTATGGCCGGTGACAGCTGAATCCAATTCGCCGTCAGTGCGAAGGCCGACGCCGGAGGAGCGGACGAGGGACTGAGCTCGATTGCGGCGCATAGGAAGACGGAGACGACGAGGGTCATCGAGAGCCGGAACCGGAGCCCGCGTCGGCGCGGCAGAGCCCTCGACATCGGCTTGGGAACGCCGAATGTGACCCTGTGGCGCATTCGCCCAACTCCCCGTCGAGAAACAGATGAATCCTGAGGAGCCCCCTTTGATGGCGGTCCTCCTTCCTCAACATCTTACGGAGAGTGGTGGTCCGTTCACCATTGTCACTAATGACGAGATCGGAGCCTTGGGGGGGGGCCGGCCGATCGTGGCTGATCATCCAAGTCGGCGTTCCTTGGTCGTGTCTCAGTGAGCTCCCAACCCCCACATGCCGCGGTGCCCTATCGGCAGTCTTGAGGCGCCCACCGCCCCCTGACACGAGGGCGGCCAGCGATCGAGCGAGACGTGGCGGCGTCAGCGACAGAACGGACGACGTAACCCGATCGCCTATCTCTTCTCGGTGGCGATGGGCCGCCCGCCCCGCTCCAGCGGAGAAGACGTCAGGAGAGGCAAATGCGAACCAACCGACCAAGGATCTATGCGGCCTCAGGTCTGGTACTGGCGGCCCTGGGGCTGCGGTCTACGGCGGCGTCACGCTCAGTTCGGGTCGTGCCGCCGCCACCCGCCAAGTCTCCCCTGTCGTCGCGTCTCCGCCCCCTGTCACGACGCGCCTGTCACTCCGCCCCCTCTCGTCCTGCCGAATGTCACTCCCGCTAATCCGCCTCCTACAACCCCCTTCGTGGCCCCGACACCGCCTGTCGTGGCATCGCCTCCTCCTCCGCCGCCTCCTGTCGTCATGACCTCTCGTGTCCTCTCGATGAAAGGCAATGGTTATGTCAACGATTGACGCGCCTAGGGATCACCGTGGAAACGGTCTGGCAACTCCAGGGGCACGACAGTCCCACCCCCGCAATGTTCGGCGAACGTTGAGCTACGGCTCAGTCAGGCCGTCAGGATCTCCGGCCCGACGAGCGGCGATCACCCTGGGCCTGGTGGTCGGGTCGGCGCTGCTGGCGACCTCAGGTGCGATCCACCTGCACCTGTGGGCCATGGGCTACCGCAATATCCCTACGATCGGTGTTCTGTTCCTAGCCCAGGGACTCGCCGGCGCCGCCATGGCCGTGCTGCTGGTGGTAACGCGGCGACTGCTCGTTGTCGTGACAGCCGCTGGATTCTTCGTGGCTACCATCGGCGGGTTCCTGCTCAGCACCTATGTCGGCCTGTTCGGCTTCATGGATACCCTGGCGGCACCGTTCGCAGGCGTATCCCTGGTGGTCGAGAGCGCCGGAGCCATCATCCTTACCGTTGTTGGCACCGTTCTTGTGCTTGGGCACAGTCATTCGGTCCAACGAGGAAGACCGCCCGTCGAGCTGGACAAGTCGATTCCGCACGAGAACAAGGTCGACAAGCCGGAGACCACTCGGCGTCAACTTCCGGTAGACGGATTGCGACATCAAGAGCAGAGGCTCGACTCGGCCACCAATTGAACGCCGATGCGGGTCCGCCTCGAACCGAGGCTCGAGGAAATCCCATCCCGCCGAGCCGGATCAGGGGTCAGGGCGGGGGTGGTGCCGCCATCGCTACGACCGGCTGATTGAGCGTCAATCCGCCCAGCGATCCGGCAAACGGGGCATTGAAGGCGAAGACACCACCGTTGCTGCCGACCAGCCAGTACCCGCCCGTGGCACCGTCGTACGTCATCCCGACGACATTGTTGATATGGATCCTCACGCCGGGTACCGATCCCTCGAACG
>PKWD01000008.1 GCA_003131945.1 Acidimicrobiaceae bacterium | reverse complement strand
GGGGTTCGGTGAGAGCGCACAGATGGGACCACCCTTCCGGAGACCCGGCTCTCCGCATTGCCAGCGTCAGTGTGGTGATGATGACTGGCACCGCCGTCATGGTCAAGAGCGTCGACTAAGTAGGCAGATGAAGGTCCACCCAAGGTACGGTCACGTTGCTGGGGACGTTCAAGACCGAACCTCCCTCATGCCTTACTTTGACGGAGGCGGCGCATCAACTTTGGCCCCCTCAGTACGCTCGCTTGTCGCCCTCGCTGCTGGCTCTTGGGCACCATGACCATCGCAACCGGATGGCACCGCGTACGTCGCTTCCAAGCGGAGATGGACGAGGGACGTCAAACGCGCCTTGGACGTCTTGGTTTCTCCGCGGCCGAAGAGGCTGCCCTCTCAGCGCTCCATATGCGCAACTTTATGTAGCGCCCGCGACCTCCACACTATGGATAAATCACCCTGCCAATGCCTCCGATCTCGCAAAACACGGTCGGGTCCGACCTCCGGCACGGCATCAGGGCTTGCCCTCTCGAGCCTGACGATACGGTGCGCGGGTAAAGAAGCACTCTAGGGCCGTTAGCCGCGCTGGCGGAGGTGGACGGGAATCGAACCCGCCGGACGAGCGTGATTCGTCCCACCCGCTTTGAAGGCGGAGAGGCCCACCAGGTACCTTGACACCTCCGGTTGCAGCGTATCTCTACTCGGTGATCCGATCAACCGCAAGAGCGACACAACGGATCATTCATCTAACAATCAACTCGGCTCCTCTGTAGCTCACGAATTCACCAATAACGGGGTTATTTGGAAGTTCACGAGCAACTAACAACCCACCCGAAGTCTGTGCATCTGCAAGTGAGAGCAAATCCCGATCGGACCGTTCCGATATAAGGCGAGGCCGAATCCAGGAGAGGTTCCTGATGCTCCCTCCTGGGATAAAGCCCTCGTCCAGTGCCCTCTGAGCGCCGTCGAGGTACGGCACGTCGTCCGCATTGACAATTGCAGTTACCCCGCTGGCTCGTGCCATCTTGAAGAGGTGTCCAAGCAGCCCGAACCCAGTTACGTCGGTGGCGGCCCGAGCCCCAGCGGCTACGGCAGCGTGTGCCGCATCCTTATTCAACTTGGCCATTGTCTCAATCGCCTCAGTAAAGATCTCCCCCGTCACCTTATGTCGATTGTTGAGGAAGCCGAGGCCAAGCGGTTTAGTCAAACTGATAGCGTCGCCAGGAACAGCAGCGTCGTTGCGTAGTAGACGTTCAGGCTCCACAAGCCCAGTTACGGCTAATCCGTAAAAGGGAGTCGTGGCCTGAATACTATGGCCACCCCCAACGAGGCAACTCGCTTCGACAGCGATCTCGCGTCCTCCACGGAGTACTTCTGCTGCGATATCATACGATAACCGGTCAACAGGCCAAGCAAGCAGGTTAAGCGCCACTATGGGCTCTCCGCNNAAGAAGTCCGTCGTAGTGACGATTGTCGCGCCGTTTTCCATCTGCACAACCGCTGCATCATCACCGAATTCAATCCCGCAAAGAAGGTGCGCATTTACACCAAGGGAGGCGTTTACAGCCTTCTCACCGAACGCATCGGCAAGAAGAGCTTCGAGTTCAGCGGCCGGAATTTTGCATGAACAGCCGCCCCCAGTCGTGAGCTCTGTCAATCGAGGAGATTGCGAATGAGACTTCATCGGATCCACAGCCTCACAGTTCTCCACCGTCAGGGAGTTTTCCCGTGTGGACATCGCTGACCTCAAGGGCTTTCCTTGCCCGAAGGGTACATGATCTGCCCCAAGCTCGCGCGGGTGTGTCTCGTTGTTGTCCATTGTCAGAGGATCCCGTGAGTGGCAATCCTCAGATCCTGATAGCAATCCCAAGCGCAACCATCCCTCCTCTCCGATTTGCAGCTCAGATTTAGAGGCTCGGGCTAAACGATTCATGCAACTGCCATGTCTCCGGCGTTTTCGCAAGGTCGTGCTTGAAACTCGATTGGTCGGGCCAGTGTCCCTTATCCAGTAGAGTCGAACATCTCGTCGAGCGACTTTCCAGCGCGATTCGACTCCTTCATGTAGTTCCATTTCATGAGGTACGAATCTCGACCCGAGTGCCGAAACTGATGGCGACTTTCAAGGCAACACCGAGGGCTCGGTCAAGGTCTTCCCAAAGATCCTCAAGATCTTCACAGCCGACGCTTAGTCTTACGAGAGAGGGCGGCGAATGGTCGCCGTGCCATTTGGCGCGTCGCTCCATCGATGACTCAATCCCACCAAGGCTCGTGGCATGGACTATGAGTCGGGTGGAGCGCACCGCGGCTTCCGCCGCGCTAGCACCACCGCACAGTTCGAAGGCGATCATGTTCCCAAAACCATCCATTTGACTTCTTGCCCGTTCGTGCCACCGGTCGTCTGGGAGCCCCGGATACCTGACACGCTCGACTGCTGGATGCAACATGAGGCGATGCGCCAACCTTCCCGCGTTGGCCTGTGCTTGCTGAAAACGAAGAGGCAGCGTGCGGATGCCTCTTAAAGCAAGGAAGGCTTCCATCGGGCCGGGAATCGCGCCAGCCATTGATCGATGGCGACGGAGGCCAACGCACAAGTCCGATCCGAGAGCTGAAACCGCGGCACCCATCACCACGTCAGAATGTCCCGCAAGTAGCTTTGAGACGCTGTGGACTACCAAGTCAGCGCCCAATCCGAGTGGCCTTTGCCCAAGCGGCGACATGTATGTATTGTCGACCGCCACACGAACACCGACCGAATGCGCCGCCTCACAAAGCGTCGGGATATCAGCAATATCGAGCTTGGGATTGGTCGGTGACTCGATCCAAAGAAGATCCGCGCCTTTACAGGCAGCAACCGTGGCATCGGTGTCGGCGATGTCAACAAGGCGAACGTTCCATCGACCACTGACCGCTGCTTCTAGTAAACCCCGCGTACCGTAGAATCCATCTTGAGGCAACACGATGGCTCCGCCAACGGGCACCTGCTCGAAGACCGCCGCTACAGCCGCCATTCCCGAGGCAAAGCTCACGGCGATGCCGCCTTCAAGGGCGCCGATGACCTCTTCTAGCGCTTGCCAAGTGCTATTGCCGTCTCGTCCATAGGCAATGGGGCCATCTGCGTGGAGTGTCGAAGCAAAAGCAACGGGCTGGTTCAGGGGCAGGCCTGGCTCACGGCTCGGGCGGCCTGCGACGATCGCCCGCGTTGATGCCGCCCATGCAACCTCAACCAATTCAGACCTCGGCGGAGGCGAGAACGGCGAGCGTGGTTCTTGGGAGCGATCAATCAATCCAATGAGCCCCCGAGACGGCAGTTGTCGTCGGTTCTTCTCACCGTGAGTCAGATTACCTCAATCAAATCCCTGCCGAGAATTAGCCATCTCAGTCGCGTTGGATTGTATCGTGAGTTCGCAACCTCCGCACTGGTTACACGTGGCAATGGAGGACTGCTCCCACTCCCACCCATTTCCACCCAGTTCAGGTTCGTTATTCAGGCCTTCTTCTGAAGCATGCGCCGGTGGCGGCGCTAAGCTCGGTTGAGTGACAGGCCGACCTCCGTCCGTCGACCACCTTGCCAACCAGTTGGCAGGCAGCGGGCTCCCGCACCGATTGTTAGTCGGCGTAGCGCGCTCCGCCATTGCTGGCGCGAAAGCGAGTGGCGAGCCCTATTCGGCGCTTGACCGTGCTCGCGTCGAAGTAGCCGCGATAAGGCGACGTCTGCTTCAGCCGGTCATCAACGCGACCGGCGTCCTGTTACACACCAACTTGGGACGCGCTCCGGTTTCTGTGGTTCGTGATGCTGGTTATACGAATCTCGAATTCGACCTTAGTTCCGGTGTTCGAGGCAGCCGGTTTGCCCACGCGGCGGAGCTCATCGCAATGGTGACTGGCGCGGAGGCGGCGATAGTCGTCAACAATGGCGCAGCAGCGATCCTCCTGGCCCTGACCGCACTCGCGGCAGGGCGCGAGGTCATTGTCAGCCGGGGCGAGCTCATCGAAATTGGCGGTGGGTTCCGGATTCCCGAGATCCTCACCTCGTCTGGAGCGAACATGGTGGAGGTTGGCACTACGAACCGCACTCGGTTGGACGACTATACCAAGGCGTTAACAGAACGGACAGCGCTGATACTAAAGGTACACACCTCCAACTACCAGATAATTGGATTTGCGGAGACGACGAGAATCGGAGACCTCGCGCAGCTCGACGTTCCAGTCGTTGCGGACCTAGGATCGGGGTTGCTCGACGCAGGCTGTCCTTGGCTGGATGGCGGACCACCGACGTGGTTACGCGACGAACCGGCCGTCCGTCAGACTATTTTAGCTGGCGCGTCGGTCGTAACATTTAGCGGTGACAAGCTTCTGGGTGGACCTCAAGCTGGTGTTGTGGTGGGTCGTGCCGATCTGATCGAACGTTGCCGGTCACACCCGCTCGCTCGGGCCTTGCGTCCAGGAGGCCTGATCCTCGAGATCCTGCAAGACGTAGCGTTGGCATACCTACGTCGAGATGCAGGGCAGACTTTGCCGGTTTGGCGCATGGCCACGGCGCCGCTTGCCGACTTGCAGTGTCGAGCGGAGAACGTGGGCATCGGTGAGGTCGTTGAGTGCTTCTCGACCATGGGCGGCGGTACGCTCCCAGGTGTACCCATCCCCTCCGCCGGCATCGCCATGAAGGGCGATATAACCGAGGCATTGCGAGCAGCGTCGCCTCCAGTGGTCGCCAGAGTCAGCGAGGGTCGCACCATCTGCGACATGAGGACCGTCCTACCTGAGCAAGACCTGCAGTTGGCAAACGCACTTGTTCAATGAGGGTCATTGCCACCGCCGGGCATGTCGACCACGGAAAGTCGACTCTCGTGACGGCTCTAACCGGAACAGACCCAGATCGGTGGGATGAGGAAAAGGTGAGGGGCTTGACAATCGACCTTGGTTTCGCCTCGACGAGACTACCCTCAGGCGCTGAAATCAGCTTTGTGGACGTGCCCGGGCATGGCAGGTTCGTCACAAATATGCTTGCAGGAGTGAGTGCCGTCGATGCCTGTCTATTCGTCGTAGCTGCGACCGACGGATGGAAAGCACAATCAGAAGAGCATTTTCGCATCCTTGAATTGCTCGGCATCTCCCGTGGCTTGGTAGCACTCACAAAAGTGGGCGGACTGGATGAGGAACTTTGCCAGTTTGCTGCGTTGAAAGTGCATGAGCACTTGGAAGGATCCTTTCTGGCTGGTGCTGAGATGGTGTTCGTCGATGTCCTTGCCAACATCGGAGTTGACGAATTACGATCCGCGTTAGATCGCCTAGTCGCCGCAACCCCAGCGGCCGCAGACCGGGGCCGACCCCGCCTGTGGGTAGACCGCTCCTTCGCCGTGCGCGGTGCGGGAACAGTCGTAACGGGGACCCTTATTGATGGGCCGTTGTCCCTAAACGACAAAATAGCGCTCGAACCCTCAAATCGCACGGTGCGCGTTCGCTCTCTGGAGACTCACCACCGGAGCCTCCAGAAAGCGGAGCCGGGTAGACGGTTGGCAGTCAACCTCGCTGGTATCTCGCACCACGAGGTGCTTCGAGGACATGTATTGGTCCGACCCGAGCAGTGGCACCGAACTCGCGTGATTGACGCTTCGCTGCACGTGCTCGCTTCAGTTGAGCAACCACTAACGGCCCGCGGTGCCTTTGCGGTCTATATCGGCTCTGGGGATTTTCCCGCTCGCCTCCGAATCATCGGCGGCAGTCGGGCGATCAACCCCGGTCACGACGGCGCTGTCCGGTTGTGGCTCCGTGGCCAGGTACCTCTGCCCCTGCTCCCTGGGGACCACTATGTTCTGCGCGAGCTCGGGCGCAGTCAGACTGTCGGCGGAGGCACCGTCCTTGATGTCGATCCGATCGTCAGTTTGTTACGGGCTACGCCCGATCCATCCCGTGAGCGCATCGTGAGGGAGCGTGGATGGATCGAAGCTGACAAGCTAGAAAGACTTACCGGTCAGCGTTCAGCTCCAACCATAGGTCGCATCGTCATGACTCCGACAATGCTGAAAGCTATCCGTCAAGAGATTGTCGACGCAGCCCGCGCTGGCGCCGAAGCGGGGGCCGATCTGGCATCGCTGTCGGCGATCCATAGAATCGTGCTTGCTGAAGGCGTACCAGGCGTTACTATCGTGAACGGGCGCTTGACCAAAGTCCAGCAGCGCAGCGGCAGCCTGAGTCCGGAGGCCAGCCGGATGCTCGCGCTGCTCGATGCCCATCCTTGGGCTCCGCCGGTAACGCCTATTACTGACCGGGCAGCGCTGCGAGAACTCGAACGGCAACACTTGGCCGTCCAGATTGGGGAGCTTTGGTTCTCGACTACCGCTATCGATGCCGCCGTGGCGGTGGTCAGCGACCTCCTGGATACTCTCCGGGAAGGGTTTAGCGTTGCTGCCGCCCGAGTGGCCTTAGGCACTACCCGAAAGTATGTGCTTCCATTGCTTGCCTACCTCGACGCCAGTGGCGTGACCCGGCGAAAAGGAGATCTCCGCATCGCGGGCCCCCGGATGGCTCGCAGCAGACAACGACCGTGAGCCATCCCTTTCCTGTTGTTGGATCCTGAAGGGCACCAAACTACGATCGGAGCCTGAGCTGGCATTACTGGTCGCCGTCGGGCATCATCCGCCGTGGTGAAGGGCACCAAGACCACGATCGGGGCCCTGAGCAGGCCTTTTTTCGCCGACGTCGGGCAACATCCCGCCGTGGCCTTCTCCCTGTCGATGCCGAATACTCATCAGTCCAGTTCATGCCATGAGCCGGTACTCGTTGATGAGTCCTCGGAGGATCTCCGTTCGTCGTAATCGCTTCGGGTGCGGATCGTGGATCGAAGCCGGCATTGGCCCTAGGCACTGTGGAGCCCGCTGATCCAGAGTGCGAGGCGGATGGTGTGCGTTGTAGTGAGCGAGGTACCGGCCAGGACCTCCTCGAGATGACGTCGACCGAGGATGAGAAACCGGTCGAGACACTCTCGGCGGACGGTGCCCACCCACGAATTGTTCGGTGAACGCGTTCACCCGAGGGCTCGAATCGAGGTCTTGACGATACGGGTGCCCTCGGAGCGGAACACCTCGTCGAAGCCGACGGTGAACTTCGTTTCTCGATCCGCCGATCAGGAACTGGGCCGGTCAAGTACCCTCGGCCAGTACGAAGGACAGGTGCGGGCCTGCTGGGTGACCCACTCCCCCGCTGGGTTGGCGGTGATGCCCCGAGAGGTAGATCCGCCGGGTGTCGATCTCGATGAAGAACTGCGGTAGAGCCCCGGCCAAGGGCCTGATCCTTCACTCGGACCGTGGAAGGCAACCCAGCCTATACGAGTGCCGACTATGGCCAGCTAGCCCGCCACAACGGC
>PKWD01000081.1:2540-12030 GCA_003131945.1 Acidimicrobiaceae bacterium | reverse complement strand
GGTGGCGTCCCGCTGACAGTGTAAAAGCCGGCGGACGTGGGCTCCTGGGTCGGCAATATTAGGCGACGGCTGTATCTCTCGCGGTGACCCGCTTTCTCGCCTGTGTTCTCGTGATCGACACGGGCGGTTCGAGGAGTTGACGGCGGAGGTCTGCCAGAAGGCGCGTGCTGACCGGGGTGTGCTTCACACCGCGCCATCCCTTTGATGCCCGGTCGAGGACCGCCCACACGAGGCTCAGGCAGGTCTGCTCGCCCGGGAGGCGGCCGATCACCTTCACCCTGCGGCGAGTCTCGCCGAAGCTGCGCTCGATGAAGTTCGAGTGGCGGAACCTCTTCCAGTGCTCTTTCGGGAAGCGGAGGTGCACGGTGAGGGACTCAACGTCGCTCGTGAGGCACCTGACGGCTGATGGGTACAACGTGCCGTACTTCTTCTCGAAGGCGGCGATGCGTCCCCGTGCGACCTTGACCGCCTTCTCGCCCGGGTCCGTCTCGATGTCGTCGAAGATCTTCCAGTACTCCGACTTCACCTCGGCCTGCGCAGACACGGGCACCTTGGCAAGGATGTTTCGCGCCCGGTGAATAAGGCAACGTTGGCGAAGCGAGTGAGGAAAGACGAGCTCGACGGCGCCGATGAGGCCGGCAGCGCCGTCGGAGACGACGAGGAGTGGTGGTCGAAGCCCGCGACCAACGAGCTCGGCCAAGAACCCCGACCAGGCGTCATGTGACTCAGATGCCCCCGGTGCGATGGCGATGAGCACCGGCTTGCCGTCGGTCGTGATGCCCCAGGCCGCCAGCACCGGCTCGGCTGGCGCCCCGGTGTGGTACTTGAAGTGGCTCCCGTCCAAGTAGAGGTAATCGAGCTCGAGACCAGACAGGTCTCGTCGAGCCCAGGCCTCGAACTCGTCCTTGATCGCCTGGCAGATGCGGCTCACCGTCGACTTCGACAGCGCCGCCTCGGCGCCGAGGGACTCGGCGAGGGCCGCCTCGACGTCACGAACCGACAGTCCTCTCACGAAGCCGGCGATGACGAGTGTCTCGAGGGCGTTCGTCCGGCAGACCCCCACGCCCAACAGCCGCGAGGCAAAAGCGTCCTCGGTGCCGCGCAGCTTCGGGCGCTGCAGGGTGACAGGTCCGGCAGTCGTCTTCAAAGTGACGGGGGCGAAGCCGTTACGGCTGCCTTCGTGAGCGCGATCACCGCGGGCATAGCGCTCGCGCCCCAAGAACTCGGTGATCTCAGCCTCGAGGGCGGTCTGCATGAGGAGGCGCACGCCGAGGCGGGCCACCTCCTCGAGGACGTCGCCGAGGTCGCGCTCGGAGGCGAACAATTGGTCGATGTCGGCGCGGACGCGCTCTGTGGGCGATACTCGGTGTGACACGGGCGTGGGTTCTCCTTCGTGAGTTGGTTGCTCTTGAAGGAACCTACGCCCGTTGCTCATTTACACCAGGGATGAGACGCCACCGGACCGCCGTACTCATGCCCATATCCGTAAAAATGCTGTTCAGTGCGCTCGAAGAGATTCGAACTCCCAACCTTCTGATCCGTAGTCAGATGCTCTATCCAATTGAGCTACAAGCGCCGGATGATATCTGTGGCCGCCGGATCCGCCGGATCCGCTCAGGGGAGACGACGACAGCCGCCGATCTTATCCTCCCCAGCGGACCCACCTCTCGTCGTGATCCCCGGAGCGGGCACTACTTCTCGAGCGGAAGACCGATGGGGTTGAGCGTCGGGATGAGCCCGAGATCGGCGATCCGAGAAGCCATGGGCTGAAGGAGCCCTTTCAACTCGTCGGTGGCCTCGTCCCCGATCCGATCCCAGGGCTCGATCGACATCCTGTCGGTCGCCTCCTCGATCTGCTGGCGTGCCGCCGCGCCCACCGCTGTCAGCTTCCCCGGGTCGGCCTCGTCCACCCACCCGCGCGCCACCATGGAGCGCTCTGCCTCTTCCCACTCCTCGTCGCTCCAACCCCGGGCCGGCTGCAGCACCGAACGGGTGACGGCTCCGGTCCCCACGAACGAAATGTGAGCCTGGCACCCGTCAAGGCCGGCATCGACGAGGGCGGCCACATGTCCATCGCCCCGATGCTCCCTCAGGATCGTCGTCGCCTGCCACAGATCGAGCATCGGATCGCCCGGCCAGGGCAGCGCCGCGTTCCCGGCCGCCAGGGGGCGGCCGACGACGGTCACGCTCTCGGCCGCTCGACGGGCGATCTCCGCCGCCGACCTCACCACCGATCCGTTGCGATCGGACCCGAAGATCCGATCGCAGGCCCGGTCGACGCCCGCCAGTCGGGCGGCGAGCACCTTCGCCGGAGAGGCGAATCCCCAGGCATCGGGAGGGCACGGGCCGCCATCCGGGGAGCGAAGTTGTAGAACGTCGCCGTCGCCACGGCAGGCTCCACCGCTCCCATGGGGGCCGAGCGTCCGGCGAAGTACCCCATCCAGAAGCCTTTCAGCCCGCTGGCCCGGAATTCCTCGTCCGACTCGGTCGCGAAGTACGTCACCGCGTGCAGTGGGTCCAGGACCCGCCACATGCTCCTAGCCATCATCGGGCGGCTCATCTGCCCATGCTTTCAGGTCGTTCGCCCACCCGGCAGGTCCAGGTCGGTGTCGTCAGACAACGATGCGCACGGTCGACACCGTGACCGCCCGACCGCCGAGGATCACCCTGTCACCGGCCACCCGCATCCGGACGATNNCCGGACGATCCCACCGCGCGCCGAGGCCTGTTCGCCCACCAACTCAGTGCGACCGAGACGTTCGGCCCAGAACGGGGCCAGGGTGCAGTGCGCCGATCCCGTGACCGGATCCTCCGCAATGCCGAACGACGGTGCGAAGACCCGGCTGACGCAGTCGATGCCGTCCCTGTCGCCTCCGGCGGTGAAGACGACGCACCGGACGCCGAGGGCGGCGATGGCCCCCAGGTCAGGTTGGAGCGACCGGACGGCGGCGGCGTCGGCCAGCTCGATGAGGAGGTCGCTTCGTCCCCGCCCGCACCATCCGATCCCGACGATGTCCAACGTTGCCGGCCGATCGGTGGCGGCCGGAGGATCGGCCGGGAAATCCATCTGGATCCATCCGTCCTCCTCCGTCGAGCACGTGAGCAATCCGCTCCGGGTGACGAACCGGCCGGTGCCACCGAGCACGTGCGCGGTGGCGAGCGTGGCGTGCCCGCACAGATCGACCTCCACCGTCGGCGTGAACCAACGCAGGTCATACGAGCCGTCGGCCCGGGAGGCGGCGAATGCCGTCTCCGAGAGGTTCATCTCCCGGGCGATCAATTGCATCTCGCTGTCATCGGGGAAGCGGTCGACGACGGCCACGGCCGCCGGATTGCCGCCGAAGGGACGTTCGGTAAAGGCGTCGACCACCGTGAGATCGAGGGGCATGCCCCACTCTACGATCAGCGCCATCGGGTCGATGACAGCGACGGCTGCGACCGCTCGCCATGGCCGAAACCGGCCCCGGGGGCGAGATCTGACGGAGCGTTAGACTTGCCCGATGGCCCCCACCAAGAGTGCGATACCCGCCGTCGACGGCTGGTTCACGACCGGCGGATCGCCCACCCTCATGGGCAGCCGGTGCCGAACCTGCGGAACCTACGCCTTCCCCCGCGAGACCTACTTCTGCCGCAATCCCGAATGTGACAGCCAGGAGTTCGAGGACGTCCCCCTGAGCCGACGGGGCAAGATCTGGTCCTACACCGACGCCCGTTACCAACCCCCTCTGCCCTACCGGGCGGCCGACCCTTACGAGCCCTTTTGCATCGCCGCCGTCGAGTTGGCGGCCGAGAAGATGGTCGTGATGGGACAGGTGATACCGGGAGTGAGCGTCGATGACCTCTCGATCGGTACCGAGGTCGAGCTCGTCACCGATGTCCTCTACGAGGACGACGACCACCAATACCTCGTATGGAAATGGCGCCCCGTCTCGTCGGACGATCACTCGGGAGATGCACATGGCTGACGACAAGAAGGTGGCCGTCCTCGGCGTGGGCATGCACCCCTGGGGCAAGTGGGGACGCAACTTCGTCGAGTACGGCCTGACCGCGGCCCGCGCCGCCCTGGCCGATGCCGGTCTCGAGTGGCGCGACGTCGGCTTCGTCTCCGGGGCCGACACCATCCGCAACGGCTACCCCGGCTACGTCGCCGGAGCCACCTTCGCCCAGGCCCTCGGATGGACCGGCGCCCGCGTGGCGAGCTCCTACGCGGCCTGCGCCTCGGGGGCCACGGCCGTGGCCGCCGCCCGGGCCCAGATCCTCGCCGGCCTCTGCGACGTGGCCCTCGTGGTGGGGGCCGACACCACCCCGAAGGGGTTCTTCGCCCCCGTGGGCGGGGACCGCAAGGACGATCCCGACTGGCTCCGATTCCATCTCCTCGGAGCGACGAACCCGACCTACTTCGCCCTCTACGCCCGCCGGCGCATGGAGCTCTTCGGAGCCACCGAAAACGACTTCGCCGCCGTGAAGGTCAAGAACGCCCGCCACGGTGTGGCCAACCCCAACGCCCGCTACCGCGCCGAGGTCACCACCGACGAGGTCCTCGCCTCACCGATGGTGGCCGACCCTCTACGCCTCCTGGAGATCTGCGCCACCTCCGATGGCGGCGCCGCCCTGGTGCTCTCGAGCACCGACTTCGCCCGTCGCCACGCCGGCGCCGCCGGTCTCGTGACCATTCCCGCCGTCTCCACCGTCACCCCCCGCTTTCCCCAGACCGTGATCGAGATGCCGAACTTCGCCACCGACTCGGCCGTGGCCGCCGACGGAGGGCCCGGATCGGGCTTCCGCCGCTCCATCGCCCACGCCGCCTACGAGGAAGCCGGGATCGGCCCCGAGGACCTCGACGTGGTCGAATGCCAGGACACCGATGCCGCCCGCGAGCTGATGTCGTACGAGGAGCTGGGCCTGTGCCCGGCCGGCGGAGCGGCCGAGATGCTCGAAGCCGGTGTCACCTCGGTCGGCGGCCGCCTCCCCGTCAACCCGAGCGGCGGACTGCTGTCGAAGGGCGAACCCCTGGGGGCATCGGCTCTCGGCCAGGTGGTGGAACTCGTCCACCAGCTGCGAGGCGAGGCCGGTGCCCGACAGGTCCACGGCGCACGGGTGGGGCTGGCGCACACAGTCGGGCGCGGTGCCAACGCCGGCGTGGTCGTCCTGCGGCGTTCCTGAATCGAACGCTGGTCGCCACCGCGCGCCCGGGGACCGTCGGATCTACAGTTGACCTCAGGCGCTGCGGGTGTCGTGCCGGAGGGGGAGCCGATGAGCCAATTCACGGTGGCGGGCATGTTCCGCGCCAACGTCGCCGATGCCGGTGACCGACCGATGTTCAGAGTCGGCGGCACCACCGTGACATGGGCCGAGCACCATCGTCGTTCCTCCCTGGTGGCCCAAGCGCTCCTGGGTGACGGCGTGACACCCGGCGACCGTGTGGCTTTCCTCGACCGCAACGGGCTCGCCTACTTCGAAGTGTTGTTCGGCGGAGCCCTGGCCGGCGCCGTGAACGTCGCCGTGAACTGGCGCCTGGCCCCAGCCGAGATGGCCGCCGTCATCGACGACTCCGGGGCCACCCTCGTCGTCGTCCATCCCGAATTCGTGCCCTGCCTGGCCGGCATGGACAGTGGACTGCCGGCGGTGACCCGAATCGTCGTGCTCGGCGACGCCAAGGCCGACGCCGATGCCGGTGGGGCTTCGGACCTGGCCCGGCGCGTCGCCTACGAGGACTGGCTGGGCGCCTGCGACCCCGTCGACCCCGGCCACGTCGGCGAGGATGACGACGTATCGATGCAGCTGTACACGTCGGGTACGACCGGCCTCCCCAAAGGGGTGATGCTGGCCAACCGCAACATCTCCACCATGATCGAGCTCGCCGGCGCCGACGCCTTCAGCATCGACGACACCACGGTGAGCCTGGTGGCCATGCCCTTGTTCCATATCGGTGGCTCGGGGTGGGCGCTCACCGCCATGTCGCGCGGAGGCACGTCGGTGATCCTGCGCGACATGGACCCCGCAGAGTTGATTCGTCTGGTCGAGCGGGAGCGCATCACCCACGCCTTCGTGGTCCCCGCTGTTTTGATGTTGCTCTTGGCCACGCCGGGGATCGAGAAGGCCGATCTGTCCAGCCTGGACACCATCTTCTACGGTGCCTCACCCATCGCCGAAGATGTCCTCGTTCGCTGTATGAACGTCATCGGCTGCCGCTTCTCCCAGGTCTACGGCATGACCGAGACCTCGGGCGCCATCGTCCGGCTCGACCACGAGGACCACGACCCCGACGGTGCGCGTCGCCACCTGCTCCGTGCCGCCGGGAGGGCGCTGCCGGGGGTCGAGATCCGAATCGTCGACCCCGACACCGGTGACGATGTCGACACCGACACTGTGGGCGAGATCTGGACCCGTTCGGCGTACAACATGCTGGGCTACTGGGAGAAGCCTNNGGCCCGACACGATCATTTGCAGCGCGCCGCTGAGCGCGGCGGCCATTCCGGCGATCCGACCGTGCTCTTCCAAGGCCAGCACCATCGTCGACGGGGGGTGGCTACGCACGGGGGACGCCGGATATCTCGACGACGAGGGTTATCTCTTCCTGCACGACCGCATCAAGGACATGGTGGTGTCCGGCGGGGAGAACATCTACCCGGCCGAGGTGGAGAACGTGCTCCTGGCCGTCGACGGTGTCGTCGACGCCGCCGTCATCGGCGTTCCCGATGACACCTGGGGCGAAACGGTGAAGGCCGTGGTCGTGCGGGCACCGGGCTCCCAGGTCGGCGCCGGCGACATCATCGCTTTCTGTCGCACCAGGCTGGCCCACTACAAGTGTCCGACATCGGTCGACTTCGCCGACAGCCTCCCCCGCAACCCATCGGGAAAGATCCTCAAGCGCGAGCTGCGCGAACCCTATTGGGTCGGCCGGGAGCGTCGCGTCCACTGAGTGGAGCGGTGCCTTCAAGCCGGCTCGGCCGGACCGCCTTCTTCGACCGTCCGAGCGAGAATTCCCAGGGTGGCCCGCAGCGCTCCCTCCGACAGGACCGGGAAGATCCCTGCTTTTTTCACGTCGGGATCGATCGACGCCCAGTCGTAGTATGAGGTCACCAGGGTGCCGCCCTCGGCGGGTTCGAGCTTGTAGCCGTAGAAATGACCGACCGACGGACGCGACACTCCGGCGATCGTCCACGCGATCTCGCGGTCAGGCACCAACTCGGCGATGGTGACGATCACGTCATAGCGGCCCATGGGGCGGTCATTCAACGCCCGGCGATCCATGTGTACGACGAAGCTGTCGCCGACGGCGTCCACCGGTTCGCCCGTGGCGTCCATGAGCATCCCGGAACTGTCGATCGCCACATGTCCCTGAGGGTCGCACAAGAGCTGAAAGATGGCCGATGGGTCCGCCGCTATCTCCCGCTCAACCTCAAATCGTTCCGTCGCCATCTCCTCATCCTGTCAGCCTCGGGTGGAGGGTGTCAGAAGAGGGCCTGTTCCTCGCCGTCCTCATCGTCGGCTGCACCTACGGGATCACCGTCGAGCTCGTCGCCGTCACCGACGTCGTCGAGCTCATCAGCTCCGCCCTCGTCGCTGTCATCATCGAGAGCTCTGTTGACGGCCTCCAGCCGGGGGACGAGCTCCTCGACCTGGGTCCGGGTCTTTCGTACGCGCCGGTCGAGCTCGTCGACGATGGCTGTGGCCCGCTCGAGCCGCACCACAAGCTGGTCGACATCGACCTCCCGCTGCTCGAAGAACCCCACGATGGCGTCGAGTTCCCGGCTGGCCTCGGTGTAACTGAGCTCGCTCACCGGGATCGCCCCGTCGGCCGATTCAGGCGTTGTCATCCATGCTCCTCTCCACCGGCGGGGCGCACCGCACCGTCGCCGTCTCCACCCGTCGCCACCTCGATCTGGCGCACATCGGACACGGCGCGGCCATCAGCGAAGCGGGTGACGAGCACCGAACCCGTCGCCAACGTGGCCGCCGACCGAACGATGCGGCCATCCTCGCCCAAGGTCAGTGTGTACCCCCGCTCGAGCTGGCGACCCACGTCATAGGCGGCCAGGAGACGCCGCCACGATTCCAAGCGCTCGCCATGGTGGTCGAGAGCCCGGTGTGCGCATGGGCCGAGGCGCGCCGCCCGTTCGTCCACCGCCAGAGCAGCAATGTCGAGCTGCCGCCGCGCTTGTGACGCGATGCGTCGTGAACATGTATCGAGACGCTCGGCATGCCGATGCAACTGATGGCGGGTGGCCTGACCCAACCGAGCCCGCGCCGCCCGGTCGCGCTCGACAGCAGCCTCCAAGACCTCGGTGGCACGCCGAGATACCAGGCTGACCGTCGCAGCCACCGTCTCCCACCAGTCGCCAGCACGCTGTACCAACTCCTGGCCGCACTCGGTCGGCGTGACGAAGGCACGACCGGCCACGATGTCAGCCACCGACTGATCTCCGGTGTGGCCGATGCCCGTCCACACAGGCACAGGGCAGACGGCGATAGCTCGGGCCACGGCTTCCGAATCGAAAGCCACCAGGTCGGCCTTGGAACCGCCGCCACGCACGAGCACCACCAGATCACAGTCCGCCGCGGCCAGCGCGGCGATGCCGCGGGCCAGCGCGGCCGGGGCCGCCCGGCCCTGGACTTGGGCGGGGACGATCATGACGGTGAAGGCGAGACCCGATCCCTGCAGTTGGCCGAGGAAGTCGTTGAAGCCTTCGGTACCGGGACTGGCCACCAAGCCGATCCGGAGCGAGAGAGCGGGCACGAGGAGAGTGCTATTACGACGGAGAAGGCCTTCGGCCTCGAGCGTCTTCACAAGAGCTGCCCTGCTCGCCGCCAGCCGGCCGAGGAGAGCGTCGACGTCAACGTCGACAGCGATGAAGTTGACCTGGGCGCGTGGGGCGTAGAACTCGACCCGGCCCCGGAGGGTCACCACGGTTCCCACCTCGAGGACGATCCCCTGCTTGGCCAGAGCGGCTTTCATAGGAGCCCAGGTCCGCTGCCAGCAGTTGATCTTCAGGACTTTGGCATCTCGCCCTCTCGGGGCTTCAGGATCGACGAGGTCGATATAGCAGTGGCCGGTGCGATCGGTGATGCTCTGGATCTCTCCGCGCACCCATACCAGGTGCCCCCGGGGGAAAGCCCTGGTGATAGCCGCCTGCACCTGATCCAGCAGGGTGGCGATCGACAGGACATCCGGTCTCTCCGGCGGGAGGAGCTGAGCAGTACCGGGCTCCATAAATCGACACCCTATCGAGCAGGTGGTCGGTGACCGCGCCCCCGAGGGGTCGAGTGCAGGCCCCCGACCTGCCACACTGGGAGACGACGGTGAGCCGGTCGGGTGACCGCGGTACGGACCTGCATGCAGGGACCGTGTCGAGGAAGGTCGGGGCTCCATAGGGCAGGGTGCTGGCTAACGGCCAGTCGGGGCGACCCGAAGGACAGTGCAACAGAGAGCAGACTGCCGATGGCGGACTCCGGTCCGCACAGGCGAGGGTGAAACGGTGCGGTAAGA
>PKWD01000081.1:0-2517 GCA_003131945.1 Acidimicrobiaceae bacterium | reverse complement strand
GCCTACAGGCCGGCTCACCGTCACACTGCCCTGCACATCCATATAAAGTGCTCTTGACCTGCTAGTTCGTACTGTCCGTCAGTGCCCGATGTCGACCATTAAGGACCGATGCAGTCCTCAGATCTGAGGACTTTCTGAGGACTGAGGACTCATTGAGGACCGAACGGAGGTAACCCAGGAGGGTGTTGGAGGCACAGTGGCAAGCATCGACAAGCGGCCCAACGGCACCTATCGGGCCCGGTGGCGTGAGTATCCGGTCGGGCCTCAGAAAACCCAGACCTTCGCCCGCAAGGGCGACGCCGACCGCTTTCTGGATCGCATCCGTGGCGACCTCGCTCACGGGGTCTATGTGGACCCAGCCGCCGAGCGGGTGCTCTTTCGCGATTATGTGGAACAGTGGCGCAAGGCACAGGTTCATCGGGCAAGCACGGCCGTCCAAACCGAAACCTACCTCCGCTTACATGCCTACCCGACCCTCGGCAGCCGGCCTCTCGGGAGTATCCGTCGAAGCGAGATCCAGGGCTGGGTGAAGAAGGAGAGCAACTCTCTCGCCCCAGGCTCGGTCGAGCTGGTTTACCGGTGGGTGTCAACCATCTTCAAGGCTGCGGTCGGCGACCGGATAATCGCGTCGTCTCCATGTGCCCGCATCGCTCTTCCTAAACGGCACGGCGGCGAAGTTGTCCCGCTCAGCGTCAGTGAGGTCGAAGCCCTTGCTTCCGCTGTCCCCGACCGCTATCGAGCCCTCATCATCTTCGCGGCGGGTATGGGGCTTCGCCAAGGGGAGTGCTTCGGACNNAGGCGGAATCGCGGAGTTTGGTCCTCCAAAGAGCAAAGCGGGGTTTCGCACGGTGCCCTTGCCCGAGGTCGTCGGCAATACTCTCGCCGCACACCTCACCCGATACCCACCGGGCGAGGCTGGGCTCGTGTTCACCAACACGTTCGACAGGCCCCTGCGGCGCAATAGCGTCGGTGAGATGTGGCATCGGGCAGCCTCGCTTGCCAGCTTGCCGAGCTGGGCGACGTTCCACGATCTACGACACTTCTACGCCTCGCTCTTGATCTCCCAAGGTTGCTCGGTGAAGACAGTTCAGAGTCGCCTGGGACATGAGTCGGCTACTGAGACACTCGACACCTATGGACATCTGTGGCCAAACAGTGACGACGAGACACGACGCGCTGTTGATCATATCCTGGCCGGGATCGCGGATACTGGTTGACCGGTGATAGCGGCAGCCCGGGTGTTGCACCCAGATCGTAGGACGAAATCGATGATCTACCGGTTTCTCTTTATTGTGAGATCCCGTGTGGTCCGACCAGATGCCGACCCATCCGGGATCGCTCTGGCCGGAGCGATTGCGCGTGGGTCGGGTTGCGGACGCTGGTCCGACGACCGGGGTATACCCGGCAGCAATTCCGCCTGGTCTTCGGTGAGGTTCGTGGGCCCGATCACTGTGTGATACCGAGCGTCCCGGGCGTCCGCCGTGGGAGGCTCTAAGCATGGCTGCGCCGTCGGGGACCGTGACGTTCCTGTTCACCGACATTGAGGGATCGACGGGTTTGTGGGAGTCGGCTCCCGAGGCCATGCAGGTGGCCCTTCAGCGCCACGATGAGTTGTTGCGTTCGGCGATCGAGTCGGCCCGGGGCTATGTCTTCAAGACGGTCGGAGACGCTTTCTGTGCGGCCTTCACCTCGGCTCGAGACGCCGTGGCGTCGGCTGGGGCCGCCCAGCGGGCGCTACAGACCGAGTTGTGGCCCGAGCAGGCCCGGCTGCGGGTGCGCATGGCCCTGCACACCGGAGAGTGTGAGGAGCGAGACGGCGACTACTTCGGGCCGACGGTCAATCGCACTGCCCGGATCGAGGCCACCGCCCACGGCGGCCAGGTGGTCCTCTCGGAGGCCACCACGGTGCTGGTCCGCGATCATTTGCCCGACGACATGGCGCTGATCGATCTCGGCTCGCATCGCCTGAAGGACCTCGGCCGTCCCGAACAGGTTTTCGGACTCCAGGTCGACGGACTGGTAGGTGACTTCCCGCCCTTGCGGTCCCTCGACAACCCCTTGCTCCCGAACAACCTGCCCGCCCAGTCGAACAGCTTCATTGGACGAGCCCGCGAGGTGGCCGAGGTCCGGATCCTCGTCGAGGAGCACCGTCTCGTAACCCTCACCGGTGCCGGGGGCTCGGGTAAGACCCGATTGGCCCTCCAAGTGGCTGCCACGGTGCTGGATGGGTCCGGTGACGGCGTCTGGTTGGTCGAGCTTGCTCCAGTCTCCGACGAGAACCTCGTGGCCGCGACGATGAACGAGGTCCTCGGGGTCAGCAGCCAACCGGGTCGCCCCGAGCTCGACGCGCTGGTCAACGCCCTGGAGGCCCAACGGATCCTGATCGTGCTCGACAACTGCGAACACCTAATTGGCGCCTGCGCCAAGGCCGTTGACACCATCCTCCGACGGTGCCCGGAGGTCAACCTGATAACGACCAGTCGCGAGCCGCTCGGCATCGGTGGGGAGGCCATCTAC
>PKWD01000209.1:213-18971 GCA_003131945.1 Acidimicrobiaceae bacterium | reverse complement strand
TTTTTCAGGTCGAAGTAGCTAGGCAGTCCGCCTTGCGCCGACGATTTGGTGACGTGTAGCGATCCGGGTGCTCCGCTCACGCGGTTGCCGTGGACGATCGCCCCGGGCCCGGGGCCGAACGTGCCGAGCGACTGCGTGGTCGTCCCCGAGGCGGTCGTCACCTGTGCAGCGACAGGCTTGCTCCCGTTCGGCCACCAGGCGAGCACGAGGCCGCCGTTGACGGTCGCCTGGACGCTCTGGCCGTCGGTCATCGCGAGCGAGACGGCCGTGACACTCGGGGAGACCGTCCCCTCGAGGGTGTCGAAGGGCGCACCGTTCTGGGTGTCGAGCGACGAGAACGTGAGCTCCGTCACGGCGTCGCCGGGGGCGTAGTTCGTGGTCGACGATGTGCCGCCCGGTTCGACACCGCTCGAGGTTCCCGACGAGCTGAGTGATCCGCCGCCGCTGCCGAAGCTGACCGAGGTCACGCTCGGCCCCGTCAGGCAGGTGGCGGACATCGACCCGGACGCGAGCGCCTCGAGCACGTACGGACCCCGGACGTCCGTCGCGGTCGGGGTCCACTTGACGCTGCCGGGCCCGCCCGGCAGCGACGCTAGCTGGTTCGCGCAGGCAGTCGTCGCTGAGGCGGCGTCCGTGGCCGCGGCCCTCGAAGGCCTCGCCGTCCAGCCAGCGAAGGCCGGCGTGGCGCCCGACAGCGTCACCGCCACGGACACGATCGCGCCAATCCCCGCGGCGCCCGCGGCCGATCCCGCCAAGGCGAAGCGGCGGCGCGACCGGGGACGAGCATCCGTGACGCGTGCCGCGATGCGGTCGGCGGCGGCGGGGTCGACGAGGGCGGCGCGCTGGCGAAGCCTCACCGCCACATCGGAGCTGAGCGTGTCGTTGGTCATGTCGGTTCCTTTCTATGCGAAGCTGAACTGGAAGCGGGCTCGATAGTCATCTCGCTGCGGAGGTCGCCGCGGAGGTGATCGAGGGCTCGCGAGCACGTGCTCTTCACAGTGCCGACCGAGCAGCCGAGCACCTCGGCCGTCTGGGCCTCGGTGAGGTCCTCGAAGAATCGAAGCACCACTACCGCCCGCTGGCGCGGTGCGAGCCGGCCGAGCGCGGCGTCGAGGTCGTGTTGGTTGTCCACCCGCTCGAGGGCGAGGCGGGCCGCGGCAGCCACCGGCTCGAAGTCGAAGCCGGCGGCCAGCTCGGCGCGCTCGGTCGAGTACCGCTCGGCCGCCGCGATCGCGAGGTTGGTCGCGATGCGGCGCGCATAGGCCGCGGGATAGGCCATCCGGCGCACTCGCGACCAGCGGCGCGCCACCTGGAGCAGGCACTCCTGGACGACGTCCTCCGCGACGGACGGGTCCCAGACGATGAGCGACGCCGTGCGAAGCAGGTCGCCGGTCGTGCTCGCCGCGAAGGCTTCGAAGCCGTCGTCGCGGCCGCGCCCGGATCGGCGGCTCACGCGAAGGCCCGGCTGATCGTGGTCACGAACCAATTAAGCCCCGCGGAGGCGAAAAGGTTGCCTCAGGTCGCCAAGAACCTGTGAGCCCGCCCACCGCGGCTCCGGCGGGCGACTAGGGCAAAGGCTGAGCAGGTCCCGACAAATTGTCCCAAGAAACCCCGATTTCCGACCTCGGCCCGAACGCGAAACCGCTGGTCAGGCGCGTGTGCCCCATGCACGAGACGCGCCGACCAGCGTTTTGATGGTGGCGGGGAAACCAGTAAATGGTCGGACAGTGAGTTACGAGCCAGACGACCCCACAGTTCGGCTTGGCCAAGGCGGCGAGCGGACGGCAGGGACGCAGCCACGTCTGCCGAACGAGCATCAGGTTGACCTCGAAGTGCCGTTCGGGGCACTCGCCATCAGGAGCCGATGTGACCGATAACTGGGCGATACCGTGTGATTCGTGTATTTTCCTGGACCGGGCGGGACGTGCCGTTACATCACCCCCCGGTCGTCGTCGACATCTGAGCGGGACCCGATCGGTATCAGCGCCCGACTGCGATGTGTCTATAGGTGGTTGCGACCTGGTTCATTTCCCCAAGCGGGACCTGCGGGATGATTCGAGCAGCCTGAATGCGGAACCCTCGACCAGGGTCGCCTGGTTCGTATTGTGGGAACCAAGGCCCACTCACTCGTCCCTGGTGACTCCGGGGTGAGCTTGCGCAGAGATCCCGCCCGGCTACGCGCCTGGAGGCGTTCGAGGTCCGTTGGGTCGTGACGCAATGACGCGTTTTGGACGACCCTCCGCTCGGGTGACAGGGGCAGCGGGAGCGGTTGGAGTCGGAGGTGGGACCCGGTGGGTCAGCCACTGCCCGTGTGAGGTAGGTCCAAAGGTATGGCCCCGACCCGGCCGATGGGGCGCTCGAGGCCGTACCGGACTTGCTCCAACCGTGAGGGTCAGGGAGAACGTGAGGGGTCCGACCTCGACGAGAGCGGCCAGGTCGAACTCCTCGGCGCATCCCCGGCGTTCTTCGAAGCGGTCGAGTGTCATGTCAAGTTGGCTTGACGCCGGGCTGGATGTCAGGGTAGCCTTGACGCATGACAACAACTGACACAGGGGACGAAGCAGATCTCCCGCGTAAGGTTCCGCCGTTGATGACGGCTACATGGGGGGCGGCGACAACGGACCCTGATCCGCTCGCAGCTCTCGGCGCTTCTCGTGCCCTTGTCGGTCTGCTCTCTACGTGGGAGGTCAAGCTTGTCAGCGAGGCCGTTGCCGCGGGCGCGACGTGGGAAGTGATCGGTGGAACGGTCGGCGTGAGCCGTCAGGCGGCATGGGAGCGCTTCCACAATGACGTGCACGAGTTTCGTCGTCGGGTGAAGAGTGACTTTCACGAGCTTCGCAACCGGCATCGTCAGGAGATGCTCGAGCTCCGGGAGTCGGTGAAGAGCGAGGCAAGAGGGAGGCGGCCACGCGCTCACTGAATCGGTCGTGTTGCCAACCCGGTTCGCATGAGCAGGACCAACCAACAGGGCCCGACTATCGCGCATCACTGAGCGCTATCGGGCGGATTGCCAATGATCCAGGGTGAGCACAATCTGCAAGTCCCGCTCGGTCCAGATGGATATGCAGTGCGATCTGGATCCCTTGACACCGCCCCGAATATCGGGTGGGGTTCCGACCCATCGACCTACGGACCCGACCGCCCACCGGGCCCGGAACTTTTGTGCGCTCCCCGTTCACCGCCAGGTCCCCGAAAATCGGTTGTGCTTGCAGGGGCGAGCGTCACGTAACGGGGTCGCCGGGCGTGTGGACAGCTGCGTACGGGATAGCGGACATCACCGCGCGCAGCCGACCGGGGACAACCCAGAGCCAGTTAACCGCAGCTCCCGGTAGAATCGGCACGATGGGGATGACCCCCATCAAAGCCTCGGGACTAAGGAAGAGAAACGGGCATGGAGAAGAGCGGGTCGCAGAAAAGCAAGTCTCCTTCTCAGCTGATAGACGCGAGAATCAAAGAGCTAGGCGACTGGCGGGGCGAGATGCTCAGTCGGCTCCGTACCGTAGTCAAGGAAGCCGATCCCGAAGTCGTCGAGGAGTGGAANNGTCGTGAAGATGACCTTCGCCAAAGGGGCGGCTCTGAAGGATCCTTCGGGCCTCTTCAACTCCAGTCTTGACGGGAACACAAGGCGTGCCATCGACTTCCACGAGGGCGAGAAGATAGACGAGAAGGCGTTGAAGACTCTCGTTCGCGCCGCCGTGACCCTGAACAAGTCCAAAGCCCAAAACTAATCCCCGGAATCTCTCGGGCCAGGATCGGTCTTCACCGAGACGGCGCCGGTGCCGATGAAATCGGGGACGTTTCACTTTGCCGTAGGGCGAGCAACAAGGGTCGGGCAGACGGGGAGATATCACCGCCGTTCGCGGCGTCACGTCCAAGAGGGACCGATTATCCCGGCCGGATCCAGCCCAGGGCCGTCGGCTGACCGCTCTTGGTGGACTCACGCGCAATCAATCATGCCGGGCCGGCGACATCGGCGGCGGTCACGGGTGCGTGATAAACCCGTTTCGTGGGCGGTCCGCAGCGCGTTGACCGGAAATGAGCGGTCACCGGCGGTCCCGTCCGGTCACTAAATCCCTCACTGAGCCGTTGATCTACGTGGGTGTCGCGTTGACGGCCGGTGTTGCGGGCAGACGATTTGTAGCTGCAGCTACCTGCCGGAGGCTGTCGCCAAGGGTTCGTTTGATTGACGGCGAAATACCGTCGGCGAACGCAAGACCTGCTCGATGTCGCGAGGCGTCACGGTTCCGACAAGCCGTCCGTCCTCGAATACGAGCGCACAGTGGCTCGGTACAGACGAGAGCTGAGCGACAACAGGAGCGAGTGCAGCGCCCGGGTCGCTCTGAGCGAGACTCGCCATTGGCCATGCGATATCGGATGCCCTCGTGGAGCGCCAGTGCTCGGTCGAAACACGGCCCAGCTGGTCCAAGCTCACGAGTCCAGCGATCGCGCCATTGAAGTCCACAAGCGGGCAGCGATCGAGGTGTCCCGGGCGCATGTACTGCTCGAGGAGGTCCTCGAGTGTGGCGTAGGCCGGGGCGATCCCGGCGACCGGGTGCATCGCGTCGTCGACGCGCAGTCCATCGAGCGACGACGTGATGCGCACTGCACCCCGTTCCTGGCGGCTCGAACCGAGGATGAACCATCCGATGAGGGCGAGCCATATGCCATTGAGCGCAAACGCCGGGCTGAAGAGAAAGGCGAAGACGCCGAGCCCTATGAGCATCGTGCCGAAGAAACCGCCGACGCCCACCGCTGCGTCTGTCGCTCGCAGGCGGTCGTCCCAGTGGTGCCATAGTCCGGCGCGCAGTACTCGTCCTCCATCGAGAGGGTACGCCGGGAGGAGGTTGAACAGCGCCAGTACGACATTCATCTCAGCGAGCCACAAGAAGGTGGTCACGACGAGGGCCGAGGCACCGAGCGCGCTGAGAGCAAACGCCGAGAGGGCGAACCCTCCCGCGAATGCGACGCTCGCCACGGGGCCAGCGATCGCGATGCGCAGTTCCGATAGGGCGTCGGGAGCATCGCCGTTCAGCTTGGCGACCCCGCCGAGTGCCCACAGGACGATACCGTCCACATTGACGCCTCTTCTACGCGCTACCACGGCGTGGGACAGCTCATGACCGAGGAGGCTCAACAAGAACAGGACGGCCGTGACGAGCGCCGCCGTCCAGTAGACACCGGCGCCGAATCCTGGGGCCGCGTCGGGAAAGGCACCCGTCGCCAGAGCGGAGGCGATGAACGCCACTATGACCACGACACTCCAGTTCAAGCCCACACGGGTTCGACCGATCGTGCCGAGGTGGATGTTTTCGTGCATGCCGCCAGTATGAGGTCGATCGTTGTGATACCGCTGTGAGGTTGCTGTGAGCTTCCTAGCATTGGCCGACGTGCGTCTGAGCGGTCGCCGAACTGATGTGCAGCTCGGCACCCGAATCGCCATTCGACCAGCCCCGCGCCACTTCGCCAGGGATCTCCCGTTCTCGTTCGGCAAGAATTGCGAGAGCTTCGCTCGAACGTCGAGGAGTTTGGTCGAGACGATTGATCGACTCCTCGATGAGCCCATGTTGATGTGCGACCCACGCTGTGTTGTCCAGCGCTGGCGATCCCGTGCGGTCGTGTTCAGAAAGTTCCTCGGGCACGGGGACGTGGAACGGTACGTTGAGGATGCCCTGTCTCGCACTCGCCGGAAGAACGCTAAGCGGAGGAGTCAGTCTCCATCGGCGGCCTTGAGGGCGGCGCCGATGGTGGCGTCGACGGTCCACAGCTCGGGTGCCAAGTGGTGTTCCCCGGCCCAAGAAACCGTCAGTGCCTGGCTGCCGGCCCGCTCAAGTAGCTTGACGCCCAAGCGATCGTGCGTCAGATACAGCCCAATTCGAGCTCGCCGGGACGGACGCCCACTTCCCGAAGGATCGCCAGCCCAGCGCAGCAACCGGGACCGGCCGACAGCCAAGGCCGCGAAAGTGACCCCGACGCGAGAGAACGTTCCGAACGATGACTCGACCTTGCCGACATCGTGTAGAAGCGCCGCGGCGATGACTTCTCGTCGCGCTCGGTCGCAACCGAGAAGTCGAATGGTGTCCCGAGCCACTCCTACGGCGTGGCGACGGTCGGGTCTCGACATGCGGCGCCAAAGTGCTCGCTCGCCGTCGAGCATGTTGTCCAGCGCCCAGGACTCATCGGCTGGTGCTGGACCCATAGGCATAAGGGCGGTGAAGAATCGGCCCGACAGGTGGCGCCATGAGCCGAATTCGCCGCTCGTACCCACGCCTTCACGCTAGCGCGGTATGCCCTTTTAGCTATCGGCGTGCCAGAATCGCTTGTCCGTCCACCGGCCTCATCACCCAACGCCTGAGGATCGACAGGCCCAACTTCATGACTCCGTAAGGTTGATTGGACATAGATTTGGGGGGCCTTGTGCTGGGGGCGTGTGACCAGCTGCCAGGGAGATCGCCCGATCGGAGGTGAGTCATGGAGCACTTTCTCGAAACCTGGGGCTACGTCGCGGTCTTCGCCCTCAGCTTCATCTCGGCCATGGGCCTACCGGTGGGCGCAGAGCTGGCCATCATCTATGGCGGGGTGCTGGCCAGCGGCCAAATCCCGAACGAGCCTCACCACCTCAATCTGGTCGTCGTTATTGTCCTGGCCACTTTGGCCGAGTTGCTGGGCTCTTTGGCCGGCTACCTCATCGGCTATTACGGCGGACGCGCCTTGGTCGATCGGTTCGGCAAGTACGTACTGCTCACCCACAAGGACCTTGACGGGGCCGAGGCGTGGTTCGCCCGCCGCNNGGCGAGCCGCTGGTCCTATTCGGCCGCTTCATCCCGCTGCTCCGCTCGTTCGTGTCCTTCGCCGCCGGATTGGGGGAGATGGCCATCGGGAAGTTCGTGGCCTTCACCGTCATTGGTTGCGCGATCTGGTGCACGGCGTTGTCCAGCCTGGGTTTTGCCCTCGGATCCAGCTACAACCATGTGCTGAAGGCGTTTAGCGATGCTGGATACCTGCTGGCCGTGCTGGCCGTGATAGCGGTGGCCGTACTCTTCTTCCACCGCATTCGAGTAATGCGGGAGGAGCGACAAAGCGCTTGAGTGCCGATTGACCGCGGGAAACGAATCCTGCGTCGAATGCAGTGTCGCCGAATACGGCAGTGACGGAGTACGTCTGTTGGTCTGAGCCCATTCTGCTGGTCGCCTGACGACCTGTTATCCGGGCATGTCCGGTGGCGTCCCCTCGGAGGAGGATGCCGACGTCGCTGTCGTCTCCTGGTGCCGGAAACGGGGGAGGAGGCGGGCCAAAACCAGGGCGCCCACGACGCATGCCAGGCCTCCCGAAACGACGGAGACGGCGTCGCCGAAACCGGTGGCCACCGCCCCGGCTTCGAGATCACCCAGGCGAGGTCCACCGGTGACGACGGCCGTCTGGAGGCCGGCCAGCCGTCCCCGCAGGGCATCAGGCACCGACAGCTGGATGATGGTGTTGCGGAAGACCGCCGAGATGACGTCGGCCCACCCGGCCACGGCCAGCAGCACGAGGGCGGCCGGCAGCCAGGCCACCAGACCGAAGCCGGCGATGGCGAGGCCCCAGATAATGACGGCGATGATCACGGCCCGGCCCTGGCGTCGGATCCGGTTGACCCAGCCGCTCGTGAGGGCGCCGATGAGAGCCCCCGCTCCGGGTGCGGCGTAGAGAAATCCGACGGTGGAGGGGCCGCCGCGAAAGACAGTGGCGGCGAGTGCCGGGAACAGGGCGCGCGGCATTCCGAACACCATGGCGTTGATGTCGATCAGGTAGGCGCCCTGAATGGCTTGGCGTCCGCGTACGAAGCGCAGACCTTCGGCGATCGAGCGCAGACCGGGTCGGTGGCCGCCACCGATCGGTCGCTGTGGGGAAATGAGGAACACGGCGATGAGCGACGCCCCGAAGCTGGCCACGTCCATCCAGTAGACGAAGCGCACCCCGGCGCCGGCTAGGAGAAGACCGGCCGCAGCCGGACCCACGACCGAACCCAGCTGGAACAGGGCCTGGAACATGGCGTTGGCGGTGGAGACCTCCGAGCGCCGGACCAGGTTCGGGATCATGGCCGTGCGCGACGAACTGTCGAAGGNNGAAGCCGCTCAGCCCCGCCGTCAGGGCGGGGAAGACGAACAACGGCCACAGTGACGGACCGAGGTCGGCGTTGACGGCCAGGCCCGCGCTCGACGCCGCCATCAACAGCTCGACCAGGATTAAAAGTCGACGACGGTCGACGACGTCGGCCACGGACCCGCCGATCAGCGACCCGAGGACCAAGGGAAACAGCGCCGTAAGGGACACCAGCCCGACGTCGAGGGACGAACGGGTGAGGTGATACACCTGGTACGGCACGGCCACCGCCGTCAGTTGGGTGCCGAGGACGGACACCAACTGTCCGCTGATGAGGGCCCTGAAGTCCCGCGACTCTCGCAGGGGCGTGAGGTCGATGAGGAGGCCCCGTCCCGGCCGGACGAGTCTTCTCACACCCGAGAATCTCAGGCGCATATCGGGCCGGACACTGCTGGCCTCACAGACGGTGGCGCTGTCGACATGTTCAGGTCACCCCGGACGCGGCGCTACGAGATCCTTGCTGCGGACGACAGGCAGAGCGAGAACTGCGCCGATCGGGGCGAGAATACCGGTGACGACAGGGAGGTTGTTCGAAGTGCCGTCGAAGCTGGCGGCGATGAACCCCGGAACTCGTCGCACGAGCGCGGTACCTGGCGACTGAGTCGTCCGGCACCGGTGGCGGCCACGGACCGGCCCCAATCGATCAGCGGCAACGTGATCAGCAGCAACCGCACGCCGGTGGGCCAGCGTCGAATAGGCCGGGTCGTCCTTGAGATGGATGACGGGTGGAAGAACATGGCGAACGGCGAGCCGTCAGTGGTGAAGGCGGCACTCGACGCGCCGAGGAACGTCGGCTCCATCCGGCCCTCGGGCCCTGGGCTTCTTTCGGTCGCTGTCTTGCCCCCGAGACGGGGAGGGCATATGATTTGAGCAAGTGCTCAAAGCATATGCTCAATCTGGAGGTGGGCCGTGACGAGATCGGGAACCGCCAGCCGGCCCACGCAACGCTCGACCGACACCCGCCGGGTCTTGGTGGAAGCGACGGTCGATGTCCTTCGACACCAGGGTTTCGCCGCTGCCACGGCGCGCACCATCGCCGAGAGGGCGGGCTGCAATCAGGGTCTCGTCTTCTACCACTTCGGCTCGGTGGTGAACCTCTTGCTGGCGGCTCTCGACGAGGTGAGCGATCAACGCCGGCAGCGCTACGAGGAGGCTTTGGCCGGTGTGCACCGCCCCAGCGAGTTGGTGGAGTTGGCCGCTCGGGTCTTCAGTGAGGACCTCGACACCGGGGACGCCGCTCTGCTCGTGGAGATGATCGCCGGATCGACGTCGACGCCGGGGCTGGGCGCCGAGGTGAAGGCCCGGATGGCGCCGTGGACACAATTCGCGGTGGTGGCCTTGGACCAGACCCTCGGCGACTTGCCGCTGGCTGGTGTGGTGGCGCCGACCGAGATCGCCCACGCCGTCGTGGCTCTCTATCTGGGGCTGGAGCTGCTCTCCCACCTTGACGGGGATCGCCAGCCGGCGTTGGCCCTGTTCGAGCGGGCCCGGCAGCTGGCCATGCTGGCCGATCTGGTCACCGGTTCGAAGGCATCTGCAGCGCGTCCGTCGAAGGAAACACTTGAGGAGGAAGCATGAGTGTCACAGGCACCACTACCGACACAGGGCCGGCCGCCGACACCGGGCCGGCCGCCGACAACGATGACACGGGCCTCGACGTCGTCACCGGCGCGTTCAGCTATTCGGGTGGCGCCATCGCCCGTCGTCTGCAGCTGGCGGGTCGCCAGGTCCGCACCCTCACGGGGCATCCCGAGCGCGGCACAGGCCGAGACGACATCGAGGCACGCCCGCTCGACTTCGACGACCCCGCCGGACTGGCAGCCTCGCTCACGGGGGCGACGACTCTCTACAACACCTATTGGGTCCGTTTCGCCCATGGCGGTGTCGACCACGCCTTGGCGGTGGAGAACTCCCGAGCCTTGTTCCAGGCGGCCAAGCGGGCCGGTGTGCGCAAGATCGTCCACGTCTCGATCCTCCATCCTTCAGGCGCCTCGCCGTACCCGTACTTCCGGGGGAAGGCGCTCGTCGAAAGGGCCTTGGCGGAGATCGGCCTTCCTTATGCATCGCTTCGCCCGTCGGTTCTCTTCGACGACAGCGGGGTCCTGCTCAACAACATGGCGTGGCTTCTGCGACGCCTGCCCGTCTTCGGCGTGGGAGGCAGTGGTGACTACCGGGTGCGGCCCACCCACGTTGACGACCTGGCCGCTCTGGCTCTCGAGGCGGCCGCCTGGCCCGACGATCGCATCGTCGACGCCGTGGGCCCCGAGCGACCCACGTTCGCGGAGCTCGTCCTGCAGATCCGTGACGCCGTGGGTAGCCGGGCCCGTATCGTCCGAGTCCCGGCGCCGGCACTGCTCCTCATGTCGAAGGTGCTCGGTGCGGTGATGCACGACGTGCTCCTCACGCCGGACGAGTGCCGCTCCATGGCCGCAGGCTTGGCCGACTCCGATGCCCCGGCGACGGGCACGGTGCGGGTGTCGCAGTGGCTGGCCGAGCACGGCGACACGCTCGGTATGCGCTACGCCAACGAGCTCGATCTTCATTTCGGTCGACGGTGAAGGGGATCGGCGCGCTGATGGTCAATGAAAATGACCCATTGTCGTCATAGACTCCGCCGGTGCCTATCGCCACTGATGTTGAAGGCCGGGCCACACAATCGAGCCGGACTGTTGCGCCGCTGCGCCGTCGATCCATGGTGGGGTTCGTTGCCGTCGCTCTCGTCGTGGGCGGCGTCGGCGTCACCGGCTGCTCGATCGTGACCAAGGTCAAGAAAGTCGAGCAGGATGTGGAGGGGAACAAGTCGACCATCGACGCCTTCACGAGCAAGGTGCAGTCGGGCGAGTCGGCGACATTCGAAGCGACGTACTCGACTACCGGCGCGTCGCCGGCGACGATCGTATACGCCGTTCAGCCTCCCACGGGGCTCACCTTCACGGACACTCCATCGGGTTCGAGCGGGCCCACCGCCGACATCGTGGTCAACTCATCGGGTGAGTATTCCTGCACTCCTCCGTCGTCGCCGAGCTCGACATGGACCTGCGAAAAGCTGGGAACCGCCAGCTCCGCCGCCGAGAACAAGATCTTCGATTTCTACACCCCGTCCCATTGGGTCGGGTTCCTGAAGGAATTCTCCCTGGCCGCCGGTCTCGCCGGCGACAAGGTGACGTCGTCGACCATGACGGTGAACGGCTTCAACATGCAGTGCGTGGACTTCGTCGCTCCGGGGGTGGCCGGGACGAGCACGATCTGCAGCACCGTTCAAGGCATCCTGGGCTATGTAAAGGTGGCCTCGGACGCCACCAGTTTCGAGATCAAGAGCTATTCAGCGTCGCCGGCCGCCTCGTTGTTCCAGCTGCCGCCGGGAGCCACGATCACCACCCCGCCGACCACAACCACAGTGGGCTGAGCGCACAAGGGACTACGAGGCGAATGGACGGCCCGAGACGACCTCGGGAGCGATCCCTTCCCCGATCGTGGCGCTGTCTTCAGTGAGACACCGGTCGTCCCATCAGACAAGGCGGAGATCTGACGAAGCTCCATCAGATCTCCGCCCGCCTATCGAACCGACGTCGCTAACCCGGTCACAAGCGGACGACCGGCGACTGCCGTCTACGAGAGCGCGACAGTGCCCGAGATCGTGACGGATGTGACAGGTGTAGAGACGCAGTTTTGCCCGGCACCGGGTGAGAATGGGGCCGGGCCCGTGAACTTGTCCTTGGCGAATGTTCCGGGGAGAGCCGCCCGGCCAACGGTGCCGATCCCGAGGCCAACGTCAACTTGTCCTTGGCCGTCGAAGTGGCGCCGGTGTTCCAGTCGATGGTCACGCTTTGGGTTGTCTTGCTTGGCGTGGACAGCGTCGAACAGGAAGAAGGCTTCTTCCCGGTTGTCGTCGTCGTGTTCGCCGCGCTCGACGTGATCGCCGAGATGCTGTCGGTGTATTTCGACAGCGACTTCTCATTTTGGTCGTCCCCCTCCTGGGCCTCGCGACCACACGCTAAGTACTTCCCCTGTAGAAGCAGGGGCACCCTCACGCGCAGCACACGCGACAACAGGAGACCCCAGCTCCTTGAACCTCAATGCCACCCCCGACAGCTAGTCCGTGCCCGGTCGTGTGGTGCCCTCAGCCGTCGCCAAGAGCGTGCGAGTTGGCCATGACGCTGTCAACGATTCCCTGGGGCGGGGTCCGTGGACCCCACTTCGTGTATCGGCGCAGCTCAGCAAGCTCGGCAAATGGAGGACCGCCCCCCTCAATGGGCATCCTCGGCCGGCTGATCTCGCTTGTCTCGGTCTCCCAGGCGGGCAATGCTTCTGGCCAGGCGGACGGGCGGTGACACGCATGGGCCAACCAAGAGGCGGCGAATAGCGGTGCGGACATGGGGTCCGAGCGGGGCGGCGGCGGCCATTCGCCGTGCTCAGGCCGTCTCGACCTACGCCCGCAGCACCGGTTGCGGGGTCGACGAAGCGACTGAAGCCCTCGGGCCATCGGTATCGCGGCGACGCTTTCTCATGGGCGCGGGAGCGGCGGCGACGGCCATCGCCCTTCCCGGCGTCGTGGCCGGACCGGTGACCGCATCACCGCGCCGACGCAAGAGAGGTACCGGGAGCGTCGTGATCGTCGGTGCCGGGATCGCCGGGCTCGGGTGCGCCTATCGCTTGTGGATCCGCCACGGGATCCGGGCTGATCTCTACGAGTACGACATTGTCCCTGGCGGTCGGATCAGAACACTGCGGGGTTACTTCGGCGACGGGCAGCTCGTCGAGCAGCATGCCGAGTTCATCAACCCCGAGCACACGGCCACCCTGGAGCTGGCCCGGAGCTTCGGGCTCACCCTCGACAACGCCGACAAGTATCCGCCCGGGACACACCCTTTGCAGGAGACGATGCGCTTCGGCGGCCACTCATGGCCGCAGGCGTCGCTCGACCAGGACTGGCACGACTGGGGGTGGCAGCTCTTCCACGACGCCGCCTTCACCAAGGCACCGTGGCCGACCTTGTACAACGCCAGTACCGAATGGGGCCGGCGCTTCGACCAGATGTCCGTGGTCGAGTGGCTCGACGCCTACGTCCCCGGAGGGATCAACTCCGACTTCGCTTCGGTCTGCGTGGCCGCCGTGCTCGACGAATTCGGCGGTCCGGCCGACGAGCAGTCGGCTCTCAACCTCGTCTACCTACTCGGCCAGGACGACACCCGTAGCAACAGCGTCCAGCCCCACGCCCAGCCGCAGCTGGCCGGGGCCAACGAGAAATGGCATATCCACGAGGGCAACGACCAGCTGATCTCCGGCCTGGTCGAGCGGCTTCCCGAGGACGCCGTCCATCTGGATCAGCGGCTCGTGGCCGTGCGGAGCGAGGGGAGCGGTGGCTTCACCTGTACCTTCCAGAACGGTGCCTCCACCCAGGACATCGCCGCCGACCATGTTGTGTTGGCCATGCCGTTCACCACGCTCAAGAGCGTCGACCTCGACGGAGTCTCGATATCAGAGCTGCACCGACGGGCCGTGCAAGAGGAACCGCTCGGGACCAACTCGAAGCTGTTCTTGCAGTTCGATACCCGGGTATGGAATGCCGAACACCGTTCGGGAAACGTGTTTTGCGATGGAGTCGTCCAGGGCGGATGGGATCCGACCATCTATCAGGCCGGTCCGTCCGGGATCCTGGCCGCTCTGCCCGGTGGTCGCGACGGCCAGAGGTGGGGTACGCGCTATGAACTCACCTCGTATGTCGGCCCGGCTCCCGATGTCATGGTGCAGGAGTATCTCGACGGATGGGACCGGCTGTTCCCTGGAGTGAAACAGGCCTACAACGGGCAGTCGTTCTATGTCTGGTCACCGGGTGACCCCCATATCCTGGGCGCATACTCCTACCTGAAGGTGGGGCAGTACACCGGCTTCAACGGCATCCAGGGCCAACGCGAAGGGAACCTGCATTTCGCCGGCGAGCAGACGTCGGTCGATTTCCAGGGCTACATCGAGGGCGGACTGCGCAGCGGCTACCGGTGCGCCACTGAGGTCGCCGGCCGGGGCTGATCCCAGCGGTAGGCCATAGACGAGTCGACGGGGATGGTGACCTTCACGACGGGGGCATCAGGCCGGTCTGCGTGCCTCGATGAGGAAGCGCTCGGAGTGGGCCACGAAGGGGCCCCGGTCCTCGATCCGGTCGTGGAGCGCGAGCAACCGGGCGCGGTAGCGCTCGACGCTGAAACCGGGGACGATCCAGATGACCTTCCGCAGGAAGTGCACGACGGCGGCGACGTCGTTGAACTCCATCCGTAGCGTCGCCTGCCGCAGGTCGACCACCTCCAGACCGACGGCGGAGGCGGCTGCCACGGCTCGTTCGGGGCGACGGTGTCTGCTCACCGGTTGCTGTCCCATCATGAAGTCGGTGAGCTCGCGCACGGACCCGGCCCCGACCTGCTGGGAGAGATAGGTGCCGCCGGATTTGAGCACACGCGCGATCTCGGGCCAGTTGGTGGCGACGGGGTGCCGGCTGACGACGAGATCGAAGCAGGACGTGGCGAAGGGAAGACCGGCATCGTCGGCCACTTGGACGACCGTGGCCAAAAGCGGGCGCAGGTTCCGACGGGCGCGCTCGACGTTGGGGGGCCAGGACTCGGTCGCCGCCAGCACGGCGGGTGGGCGCCGGACCGTGGCCAGCACCTCGCCGCCGCCGGTCTGGATGTCGAGGGCGGCCGATGCGGTCTCCATGCGTCCGGCCATCATCCGGGCGTAGCCCCAGGGGGGACGCTCTTCGGTGGCCCGGCCCTCGAACCAGGAGAAATCCCATCCCTCGAGGGGGACCGAGGCACCCTCGGCCAGAAGGTCCTCGAATGTCGTGGGTGTTGGGATCGGGCTATTCCTACTCATGGCCGATCCATGGGTCAATAGTGGCGCCGGCTGTGAACGGCTTGGGCGACGCTGCCCGGCGACGATGCTCACTGCGGGACTGATCGGGGCGCCTGAACGCCTATTCGCCGGAGTGCCTGTTCGTTCCAGATTCCCTAACGTTCACCTGCGGTTTGCCTTCCGGTAACCCTCAGGATGCCTTTTGGTCACATGGCCCATGAAGGATCAGGGGTGACAATGATGACGCGTCAGCGGGAGGCGGGATGAGCATCGCACCGGAGGGGCGGACGGCTGTCCCTTCGACGGTAGGCACGACCGGCGTGGTTGTGCCGCCCACGGGACCGGTGACCGGACGCAGCGTCAGTGACATGCTCAACGAAGCCCCGCGGAGCCGTTTCCATCATCGAGCCGTCGTGATCTCGGGCATGGGGTTCTTCACCGACGCCTACGACTTGTTCGTGATCGGCACGGTGGCGGCCTTCGTGAAGACCCAGTGGCACCTGTCGACGAACCAGACGAGCTGGGTGGCGGGCTCGACCATCCTGGCCGCTTTCATCGGTGCCTTTGTCTTCGGACGGATCGCTGACATCCTCGGACGTAAGAGCGTCTACTGCACGGTCGCCGTCATCATGGTCATCGGGGCCATCGCCTCGTCGCTGTCGCCGGACTTCCTGTGGCTGGTGGTCGCTCGCTTCGTCCTCGGTCTCGGCATCGGCGGCGACTATCCGGTATCGGCCGTCCTCATGAGCGAATACGCCAACCGGGCCGATCGGGGCCGGCTCGTCGGCCTGGTCTTCTCCATGCAGGCCGTCGGCCTCATTGTCGGGCCCCTGGTGGGGCTCATCCTGCTGGCCTCAGGGGTCAGCCACGACCTCACCTGGCGGTTGCTGCTCGGTATCGGAGCTGTCCCGGCCGCTGCCGTCGTCTACCTGCGGGCCAAGATGCCCGAGTCGCCGCGTTTCCAAGCCCGCGTGCAGGGAAAGGCCGCCCGCGCCGCCGAGCAGCTGTCCCGCTTCTCCGATGGTGTCGTGAACGCGTCGGCAGAACCGGACCCGGAGTCGGTGACCCGAATGGGACTGGTTCGGTTCTTCTCCGACAAGAGGACCCTCACTCTCATCTTCGGCACCGCCGCTTCGTGGTTCCTCTTCGACTACGCCTACTACGGCAACACATTGTCTCTTCCGGTCATCTTGAAGGACGTCTCGCCCCATGCCACGCTGATGACGAACCTGGCGTGGACGCTGGCCATGTTCATCGTGTTCGCCGTGCCCGGCTACCTGTTGGCCATCGTGAAGATGGACCGGATCGGTCACCGAAGGCTGCAACTGATCGGCTTCTCGGTGATGGCGGTGACGTTCCTGGTCCTCGGGGCTTTTTCGACCCTCACGACCGTGGTGGCGCCGTTCCTGCTGATCTTCGGGCTGAGTTACTTCTTCATCGAGTTCGGGCCCAACATGACGACGTTCGTCATGCCTTCAGAGTTGTTCCCGGTGAGCATGCGGACCACGGGACACGGGATTGCCGCCGGCATCGGCAAACTGGGCGCCTTCGCCGGGGTCTTTCTCGTACCGGTTCTGGAGAAGTCGATCGGACTCCGGGGCATGCTGCTGGTGGCCAGTGCCTCGGCCGTCGCGGGATTCCTGGTGACGTTGATCCTTCCTGAACCGTCGGGCCGGAGCCTCGAGGAGATGTCGGGGGAGGACCGGCCGTTCGACCTCCTGGAACACCAGTCATCAGCGGTCGGTGCGGTCACCGTGGCCGACAAGACACGGGCCCCTCTCGACAGCGTCGTCTCCGCTGCGCCCGACATCGTGAAGGTGCCCGTCCGATAGCAACAGCGGTGCGCGGTCTCTCGCCCGAGGGGACGCCTCAGGTGCGGGCCGGATCCCTGCTGTCGACGGGACAGGCCGGCGACCCGCAGGTGGCCCGAAACGTGACGGGCACGCGGGTGGTGCGAGCCGTCTTGCTCGTGGGCATGGGCGTGAAGAGAACGTGGCGGTCCCGGTGCAGGGAAGTTGCACGGACGTGGGGATGGGCAGACTGCCGTAGACGGTGAAGGTCTCGTCGGTGGTGGCGCCGACGGTGGGGGTGGGGGTGAACTCGGCCATGATGGAATGGGCCCGTGTCCCGGTGAAGCCGGGGGCGGTGGACACGGTCGATGGGGTGGCGATGCCGACCGTCCGGCCGGCCACGGGTTTGCCGGTCTGGTTCTGGCGGAGCGGTCCCGGACAGAGCACCTGGACGGTGGCACTGTTCGAATGACGGTTGACGAGGCCGACGAAGCTCTGCTTCGGTCCCACCGGGGTGAGCGCCGAGCGGGCGCCGGCGGGACCGCCGATCACGGCGCCGCCGAGGACGGTGATGAGGACGATTCCCGCTCCGATGAGGGTTTGGACCTCTTCGCCACAGTGCCGACCTCCTTGGAGGACGAGAGGACACCCTTTGTCTTGGTCCGCGCCAAGAAGGAGACGGTGGTCCACACCGTTACGGCCGAGCTGCTACCGGTGACCGCCCCCGCTCTTACAGCTGACTGCCCGACGCCCGACGCCTGCCCGGCCGGGTCAGGAATCGGGCCCGAGCTGCTCGACCTCGAGGAGGGTGAAGGCGTCGATCACGGAGCGGAGCACCTGCCGGGCGATCCGGGGGTCGAGGTCGCCCCCGGCAGCAATGGCCCCGATCCTCTCGAGCATCTCGTCCTCCCGGGCCCGGTCGACGACCTTCATCGCGTGGGCGCGTTTGAAACCGATGACCTCGGAGATGAGGCGCGCCCGTTCACCGAGAACGTCGACCAGGCGCCGGTCCACGAGGTCGAGCCGGTCTCTGATCGATCGGAGGTCGAGCGGTTGGTCGTCGTCGGGCACCGGCTCATCATGGCCCGGCCGTTGGGCGCCGGTGTGTGCACCGGTCCGGCAGCGCTCAAGCTCTCGATGCGGGGTGTCGAAGAAATGGGAAAGCGAGGACCCGCGGACCCACGATCCCTGCGTAGGCGCGGGGGTCGTGGCGCGTATGACGGTTACCCGAGATCGAAGCTGATCGGCACCGTGATGTGGTCGCCGGCCGAGTCGGTCACCGCGAGATCGGCGGCCGGGTTGCCGGAGCTGTCGGTGCCGGACTCCCAGGCCCGAGGGTTCCGGTCTCGATCGTCAGCCCGATCCCGCCAAGATTGCTCCCGCGGGAGGTGGTGGCGGCCACGGGCTCGGTGCAGCCGACGGCAATCGGCGTGGTTCAGGCCGTGGGATCTGAATGACGGTGGCGGGCTCGCCGGGGGCATTGTTGCCCTCGAGGACGACTCCGTTCGAGCTGCGGTGAATCCGGACCCCTTCACGGAGATGGTGTTGCCGGTTTGCAGACCGGAATGGGGGGAGACCTTGATGGTTTGTCCGGAGGCGAAGCCAGAGGGCGCCCGACGAGGGACGCGCCGAGGAGGAGCATCACCAGATCGGTGGTGGCCACGGTCCGGGGACCGAACGTGTCACTGCACCCCCTCCCCACCGGCGGGTGGGCACCGTTCGGGACCGCGGGGGGCGCCGCTCTCTGACGCCCCGGNNGCCCCGCTTCCCCGGCGTCAATGGTGGACGGCGCCGCCCGCGACCCCAAGGGGCGGTCGGTCGGCGACGCTTCGGAGGCGGCGGTCAGGCGTGAAAGTGGTGCCGGTCAGTCCGGCAAGACGGTCAGACCTTGGCCATGTCGGCTAGGCGGTCGACGACCTCGACGTACTCCTCGACGAGCTCGTAGATGACGTCGCGGGCCTTGCGGACCCGGGTGGCGCGGCCGAT
>PKWD01000209.1:0-189 GCA_003131945.1 Acidimicrobiaceae bacterium | reverse complement strand
AGGCTTCGGTCCAGTCGTTCTTCAACATGCGGCAGGGCTTGCCGGTGTAGGACTTCGAGCGGATGGTGTCGGAGGACTTAGCGTCGAGAAGGGACTTGAGCTGTCCGGGGGCGGTCTCGGCCTCCTCGACGGTCAGCCACAGGGTGCCGGTCCAGACGCCCTGGGCGCCCATGGCCAGGGCGGCCACGA
>PKWD01000230.1 GCA_003131945.1 Acidimicrobiaceae bacterium | reverse complement strand
CGCGGCCTCGGCCACGAACGCCCGCGTCCTGATCGTCGACGACCCCGACCAGCACGAGCCGCTCGACGGCACCGGTGGCCTGTTCGATCCGGCTTCGGTGGACGCCGGCGACGAGGCACTCGGCTATCTGATCTTCACGTCGGGCACCTCCGGCGCCCCCAAAGCGTGTCGGTGCACTCAGGGGCGCATGGCCCGCATCGGCGGCGCCGTGGCCCAGCTCTACCAGATCACCCCGGACGACGTCTGCTACGTGGCCATGCCTCTGTTCCACTCCAACGCGCTCATGGCCGGATGGAGCCCGACCCTGGCCGCCGGGGCGACGCTGGCGTTTCCCACCACCGGACGGTTCTCAGCCTCCGGTTTTCTCCCCGACGTCCGTCGCCACGGCGTCACCTACTTCAACTACGTGGGCAAGCCCCTCTCCTACATCCTGGCCACCCCCGAACGTCCCGACGACGCCGACAACACCTTGACGCGCGTGTTCGGCAACGAAGGGGCCGAGGACGATCTCGCCCGCTTTGCCGAACGCTTCGGCTGCCGGGTGGTGGATTCCTACGGTTCGACCGAAGGGGGTGCCACCGTCCAGCGCACCCCCGACACGCCCCACGGTGCTCTCGGGCGCGCCCCTGAAGACACCGTCGTCATGGATCCCGCCACCGGTGAGGAGTGTGCCATCGCGCTCTTCGACACCGAAGGCCGGCTCACCAACGCCGAGGACGCCACAGGAGAACTCGTCTCCAAGTCCGGAGGCGCCGGCTTCGAGGGGTACTGGGACAACAACGACGCCGAACGGGCCCGCCTCCGCAACGGCTGGTACTGGACCGGTGACCTCGCCTACCGCGACGACAACGGCTTCTTCTACTTCGCCGGTCGTTCCGACGACTGGTTGCGCGTCGACGGTGAGAACTTCGCCGCCGCCCCTGTGNNCTCGCCGTCGTCTACGCCGTGCCCGACCCCGTGACCGGCGACCAGGTGATGGCCGCTCTGCAGCTGCGCCCAGGCGCCGATTTCGACCCCGCTGCCTTCGCCACCTTTCTGTCGGCCCAACCTGACATGGGGACGAAGTGGGCACCGCGATTCCTCCGCGTCGCCGATGCCCTTCCGACGACGGCGACATCCAAAGTCCTCACCCGCACCCTCCGGGCCCAGCGTTGGCGCTGCTCCGATCCCGTCTGGTGGTCACCCGACGGACCCGGCGTCGGCTACACGATGCTCGAGCAGGCGGACATGACCGTCCTGGACGAGGCCGTGGCCGGGCGGTCCGGGGTGGCGACATCGTGATAGTGAGGACCGTCTGACGAGACAGGAGGAACCCGGATGGTCGACGACCTCGAAGATCCCCGACGACAGGAGCCGCCGTATACCCTTGATGACCGGCCCATGCTCGAGGCCTGGCTGGAGTTCCACCGCACCACCCTGCTCATGAAATGCGAGGGTCTCGACGACGCCGGACGCAAAAGCCGGCCCGTGGAGAGCTCCCTCTTGTCGCTCCACGGCCTCGTGCGGCACATGGCCGAGGTCGAGCGCAATTGGTTCCACCGTGTGCTTCGGCGCCAACCCGAGACGCCCTCCATCTGGTACGACCCCGCCATCGACGACAGCGAACTCGTCCCCCTCGATGACGCCGACTGGGAGACCGACNNACAACGGCCACGCCGACATCATCCGGGAGCTCGTCGACGGGAACGTCGGCTGCTAACGGGGTCTTACGACTCGTGCTGTGCTGTGTGCCGGCCGCGAGCGACGCGCAAGATCTCATCGTGGCGTTCCCTGGCCTCCCGGGCGATCTGCTCCCGTCCGGGCAGGTCTTTCCAGGCCGCGTCGTCTTCTTCGGATTCGAACAGCAGAGACGCCTCCACCGTGATCGGGGCACCGGTCAGGGCGGCCAGGTTGAGCGCGTCGCTCGGCCGGGCGTCCACCTCCTGGGTGCCCTGCCGGGTCTCCAGGATGATCGTGGCGTAGTAGACCGCCTCGACCAGTCGAGTGATCGAGACACCGACGATCTCGCCGCCACAGCCGGCGACCAACCGGGCGGCGAGCTGGTGGGTGAGAGGCCGGGGCATCTCCATCTCCTCCAGGCTCAGGGCGAGGGGGGTCCCCTCGGCCGCACTGATGAAGACGGCCACATAGCGATCGGACTCATTCGCCTTCAGGATCACGATATGAGGCCCGACGACACCGAGGGCGGCGGAACCGGCACCCTGGCGGACATCGACGATCTCGACCGGGACGAACTCTTCGGTGCCGGACATGACTGCCTCCTTCGGACCAAGGTCATCGAGTGATCGGCGCAGAGCCTTCCGGCCCTGGTGCAACCGGGCTTTCAAAGTGTTGACCGAGATGCCGAGCTCTTCGGCCGCCTCCCGGTAGCTGAGCCCCTGGAGATAGAAGCGGTAGGCGGCGCTCCGTTGGCTCTGGGGCAACGCCGCCACCGCCGCCCGCACCCGTTCCGAGAGCTCCGCCTGCTCGACCTGGTGCTCGGGCCCCGACCCACCGTCGTCGGACGGCTCGGGTTCGAGCCCCGTGAGCAGGGCCCGGTCTTGAGCGCGCCGCGCCGTCAGGTACCGGCGGGCGTGGTTGAGCACGATCCCGCACCACCAGGACCCGAAGCGCTCGGGATTCCGGAGATAGTCGAGGTTCAGCCACGCGGCCAGGGTGGCTTCTTGGATGACGTCCTCCACGGCCGAGGGGTCCGCCACCATCCGGCGACAGAGCCGTCTGATCAACGACCCGTGTCGATCGACGAGAACGGCAAAGGCCCGGCGGTCACCGGTCCGGGCCCGTCCGACGAGCGCTCCGTCGCAGTCGTTGTCGGTCCGCTCGTCGGGTCCGTCTGTCACCACACCATGGTGGTCTGGTCTCGGGGCGTCTGGGTTAGCTCCCGCCGGGGGAAGACGACCGTCGTCCGATCCGGTAGCTTGGCCGGCGGTGGACCGCACGACACAGACGACAACGGCACCCGATGGTCGCACGATCATGTTCGCCGAGTGGGGCGATCTCGACGGCAAGCCGGTCTTCGCTCTTCACGGCACCCCGGGGTGCCGGCTCAACCGCCATCCGAACGACGAGCTCGTCCGGTCGACCGGCGTCAGGGTCGTCACCTATGACCGCGCCGGCTACGGGGGCTCGGATCGCCATGGCGGCCGCATCGTGGCCGACTGTGTCGGGGACGTGACCGCCATCGCCGACGCTCTCGGTATCGGCCGTTTCGCCGTCTGGGGCGGCTCGGGCGGCGGCCCCCATGCTCTCGCCGTCGCCGCCCTGCTCGACGATCGGGTGACCCGGGCCATCTGCGATGTCGGCGTGGCGCCCTATGAGGCGTTGGGCGAGGAGTGGTACGCCGGCATGGACCCGGAGAACGTGAAGGAGTTCGGGTGGGCACTCGAGGGCGAGGATCGGCTCCGCACCGAACTCGAGCGTGAGGACAAGCAGATTCGTCACATGGTGTCGGTCGACCCGTCCAAGATCCTCGACCAATGCGACCTTCCCGAATCGGACAGGGCGGTTCTCGCCCGGGAGGACTTCGGACAGGTCCTGCGGGAGACGATCGTCGAGCAGACCCGCAACGGCGTCTGGGGGTGGGTCGACGACGACATCGCCTTCACCCGGCCCTGGGGATTCGACCCGGCCACCATCACCGTTCCCACCCAGGTCCGTTACGGGACCTCAGACGTCCTTGTCCCTCCCGGCCACGGAAAGTGGATTGCCCAGACGGTGCCGGGTGCCATGGTGAAGCTCAACGAGCTGGGCCACATGGGAGACCCCGATGTCGACCTCGTCGATCGTCACGCCTGGCTGACGGCGTCGTAAGGGAAGGCGACCGGTTCCGCGCTTCCCGATCCGCTCACTCGGCCGCCGTTTTGCGGCGTCCGAACACCGCACTCTCGAGCATGTAGAAAACGGCGATCGCCGCGTACAGGACGATGCTCACGGTCGGTTTCCAGAACGCAACGAGAGTGGAGGCCAGGTAGATCCACGGTCCCGGGAGGAAGCTCCGGGTGATACCCGACACCACCTTGGGATCGGCATCGTCGCGCAGCAGGCGTCTCCTGCCCATGGCGTAGAACCACAGCAGGCTGTAGAAGACCGCCGCGACGGTCAGCGTGAAGCCGTAGACGAGAGCGGCGGGTTCCAGACGTTCAGAATGAGCAGTGTGGCAGCGATGGCGAACACGCCGTCGCCGAACGTCTCCAGGCGGGAGGTACTCACCGGCCGCACGATACCGGGCGCCTTCGGCCCGTGGCGCCGGACGCGCCGGTGACGATCTCTGTCGGTGTCCGACCGTTGGTGCTGCCACCACTATGACGTGATACGGAACAACACCCCGGACGGACCGGGGGAGTCGGAGGGATTGAGCACGAACACGTTGCTCCCGACAGCGGCGAACTCGGAGCCGTCGAACTCAGGCGGGCACGGGACCACGGGCGTTCGAAAGGTGAGCGTCACTGTCGACTTGCCCGTCCGACCGTCGATCTTCCACAGACGCTGCGGCCCGGAGCAATCGGCGCCGGCGGTCAGCGACCACAACTCGTCACCCTAGGCGGTGACCGCCCCCGACTGCCCGAGTTGCCCGAAGGGCACCTCGAGCTCCTTCTGGCCGGACCCGTTGAAGGCGACAAGCCGGGTCACGAAGGTGCGACCCTCGTCCCGAGAATTGGCGACCTCCGCCCACACCCTGTCGCCGACCAACGCCAGCAACCAGATGGCGCCCGGTTCCGCTCCTGTGAAGACCTTCACCGGAGTCATTGATCCTGGTGCCAGCCGGTCGATGACCTCCGGGCCACCGACCCCTGCAGCCAACCAAAGGCCGCTCTGACCGGCAGCCACGACCGGATGGCCACCACCCGAGATGGGAACACCGGTGAACGTGGCCACCACCGCCCCCGTCGAAGGCGAAACCTCGAGCGCTTCGTCGCTCCAGGGAGTCAGCCACAGCGATCCCCCGCCGTAGGCCATGGCCATGTGGGCGTACCCGGTTCCCGTCGTGGTGATGTCGACCGGGGCCATCACGACAGCCCGATGCGTGGTCGTGTCGAAGCTCTCCACGTGGAACGCATCGCTGTCGGTTGCGGCGGTGAAGACACCGTCGGCCAGGAAGATCCGGCCCCCGCCCACGGCGAGATATGTGCCGCAGGCCGGCAGAGAGAACGTCCGCGTGCGCAGGCTGATCGGGTCGACCTCCTCGATGGCGCACAGGTTGTCCGGCACCGTCGATCCGACCACCCAGATCCTCCCGGCGGCGGAGACGACCTGCTGGGGGACGAACGCCGAACCGAACGTCACCGTCCGGACGGAGTGGCGTGCCCCCGCGCCCCCAACCGTGGCCGTGTTCGCCGGCGCCGCCCTGCTGCCGGAGCCGAACGAGAGGAGAAGGCCCAGGACCAGGCCGGAGACGAGCACGACAATCATCACCGCGCCCCAGACATAGCGTCGCCGGCGCCGGCGACGCGCCTGCTCGAACAGAGCCTGGGCGTCGGCGCCGGAGGTGCCGTCTGACGCCTGGTCTGCGATGTGCTCAGCGACCCTCATGTGGCCTCGTTCACGCCCGGCACTGGGACTACTATGGCTAGGACCATGTTCTCTGTCAACATCGACCCCTCGGAACCTGTCGCTCTCCACGACCAGGTGGCCGCCGAGATCCGCCGGGCCATCGCCGACGGGGAAGCCGCTCCGGGCGATCGCCTCCCGCCGGCCCGGGATCTCGCCGCCGTGCTCGGGGTCAATCACAACACGGTCCTTCGTGCCCTGCGGGGGCTCCGGGACGACGGGCTCCTCGAGTTCCGCCGGGGTCGGGGGATCACCGTCGTCGGGGCCGCACCACAGCGCAACGCCGTCATCAGCATGGCCAGAGAGCTGATCCGGTTCTCCCGCCAGCAGGGATACCGGCGGGGTGAGCTGATTCAGATCATCGAGAGCCTCTGAGAAAAAAGCGATTCCGGGGGCTACGACGCCACCGCGGCGCTGCTCGAGTACTGAATCACCAAGGCGTCGTAGGGAATGAGGCGTCGAATCGGGGCGATCCAGAACGACGCGTCACTTTTGGGCACGGAGAGATCCACGGCGTTGTTCACGGCGCTCACCCCGAACGATCCCAACGGATGCTCGGCCAGGACTTTGGACGTGGAGCGATGCTCAACGTAGTTGACCACCAAGCGGTCAAAGGAGTTGAGCTGAGTCGCGCTGAACGTCTCGTTCACGAGGCGAAGGCTGGCATGGCGACCCAGATGGATGTGGCTCCGGGCGTAGGACTGGTCAGCCGCTGTCAGATGAACCACGCCGACGTAGAGAATGCCGCGCTTTCCGTTGTTGACGATCCAGTCACCGCCGTAGCGACGACCTAGGTACGCTTGCATCGTCGAGGGTGCCGCCGGTAGATCGAGCGCCCTTTGTATGGCGAACGCCGCTTGGATCGCCGGAGAATCGAGCGGCCCGCTGGCTTCGCGTGGGAGTTGGACGGCCAGCCGTGGCGGTGGCGCCTGAGCCGCACCCCCACAGCCCGCAGCCACGAGAGCAAGGCCGGAGATCAGACTGAACATAGCCGCTCGATTCTGTCTCGCCATCTGGTTCTCTCGTCCTGTCGAGCCGGTTGTTGTCCTAAGAGTTGGGATTCTCGACCTCGGCGTCGAACAGAATGGCACCCGTCGTCGTGTCGCGGACGAGGAAGAGGAACGGGTGGTCGATCGTTATCGACTGGCCCAACCTGAGCGAGGACGTGGCCGAGACTCCGCTGACGGCGGCCGCCTCGGTGCCCTGCTCGGAGACCTTCAAGAAGGCTCGCTGTTCGACCTGGCTCACGAACAGCGAGTTCGGGCTCAGGCCGGACAGGTCGGCGTTGGCAAAGGCATCCGTCACACCCATCGACTGGAGAACACTGTTCAGATTGTGGCTGTCGGTCAGCTGAAACTTGGGCATCGAGAGGTTCACCGCCGTCTTTCGCAGCCCGCTGACGAGCCGGTCGAGAGATGCAGGGCTGAGTCCGTCGACGAAGTTGGCCAGGGTACCGGCGGTGGGCATGATCACGAGCGCCGCGAACCGGCCGCCCTTGTAGGGCAGCTGGACGGCGTCGTACCCCGACCCCTTCGTGGCCGGAGCCACGAGCGTGTCCGAGAACATGAACGACGCCGCAGACCCGACCCCGTTGGCGGCGTGGAAGGTCCCTGAACGTGTCTCGGCCGGGTTGAACGGCTGTTGCCATGCCCCTTTGAAGTAGACGGCGTTGGCCAGGATCAACGCTGTTTGAGTGTTGATGGAGCCAGGATCGAAGAGCTCGGTGATCCGTCCGTGGGTTTGGGCGCTCACCCAGGAGTTGAGAGCGGCGACGGCGGCGGCGGGATGATTTTCGAAGTCGACCTGCCAGACGCCGGCGGCGAACTGCTGGCTGAGTTCGGCCATGAAACCGGCGGTCAGCGGCAGACCCTTCTGCATCCAGAGGCTGTTGGCCGATTCGAGATCGATGCCGGCCCGGGTGGCGGCCTCGAGTTCGTCGGTGCTGAGTGCATGCCAGGCAGCGGCCTGCTGGGAGCTGGTGAGATTCGGCGTGCCGAGCGCGGTGGCGATCTGCGAGGCCGTCGGACCCCGCGCACCGAGCTCGAGCATCGACAGCACGGTGGCCAGGCTGGAAGGCGAGGTCACGAGATTCGGGGCCCCCGATCCAGAGGCGTTCAACTGGCGGAGAAGGGACAGGGCGAACCCGTTCTCGGCCGTTGCCAGCCGCGCTTCGTCGTGGCGGCCGACGCCGTTGGTCGTGGGCGTCGCCTTGGCCGCCAGTTCGATCGCTGACCCCGAGTGGCCGACGATGGCGAGCTCGGCCTTGGGGCCATGCGCCGGGGGTCGGCTGATCGCGACGAGTACGGCGGCGCCGACGACAACCACGGCGACAAGGCTGACGGCTGTCCGCCGCCGCAGTCGACGGCGGCTCGCCCTGCTCCGGAGCGCTTCGGTCGAAGGCCACTGCGGCCCGTCCCCGTCGTCGGTGAGACGGGCGAGCGTCTCGGTCAGCCAGTCCCCGTCATTTCGGGTCATGNNGCTCCTGCTCCTCATGGCCCGGTTCGCCTTCGGGGCCCAGTTCGCCGGCCAGTCGGGTCCGACCTCTAGCCAGCCACGACTTCACCGTGCCCACCGGCGCCGACAAGTCGGCGGCCGTCTCTTCGACCGACAGTCCGGCCAGGTGGTGCAGGACGATGGCCCGGCGTTCGGACAAGGGAAGGGACCGCAGGGCATCGATGACGGCCAACCGGTCACCCGGAGCCTCCACGTGGCCCCGAAGCACGGTGGAACGGAGAATCAAGCGGCGGCTGCGGCGCCAGCGGCCCACGGCCAGGTTGTACGCCACCCGGCGCAGCCACCCCTCGGGATCGTCGTAGGAGGCGATCCGGTCCCAGTGCATCCAGGCCCGGACGAACGCCTCCTGGACGAGGTCGTACGCCTCGGCCCGGTCGCCGGTGAGCGCGACAAGCTGCATCACGAGGCGATCTCGACAGGACCGGTACAGGGCATCGAAATCGTCTCCTTTCGTCAAACTCGCCCCCTTCTTCCCCAAGACACGCGTCACAAGCGTCCCAGGTTGCAAAGCGCTCGAAGAAATCTCGGAGGGAGCGAAATTCGCCATCGGACGATGGGCGGCAGACCTTGGCTGGCGGGGCCCTCCACGGGTGCACACCGTGAGTGAAGATGAGGGAGATGGGTGCTTTCGTACCGGGCTTGGAGCTGAACGCCCGGTTCTACGCCGAAGTAGTGGCGCCGCTGCTGGCCCGGTGGCCCCACGCCGCGGCCCGGCTGGGGACGGGTTCGGAGGTGCTCGGCTTCGACACGGAGAGGTCGACCGATCACGGCTGGGGTCCCCGCTTGACCGTTCTGGTCGACGCCGGCGCCCTGGACGCGGTCGCCGGGGCCATCGAGACGGGGCTCCCGGACGCCTTCGGCGGTTGGCCCGTCCGGTACGGCTGGGACGCTGTTCCCGTCCAACACCACGTCAGGGTCCTGACGCTACCAAGATGGCTCAGGAGCGAGTTGGGAGTTGACCGCGCCGAAGGTCAGCGGACAGTCGACTGGCTTCTGCTTCCTCAACAAAAGCTGCTGGAGGTGACCTCAGGCGCGGTCTACCGCGACGACACAGGGGCGCTCGGCACGGCTCGCCAGACGCTCAGGTGGTACCCGGACCAGGTGTGGTTGTGGATGCTCGCCGCCCAGTGGCGGCGGATCGCCCAAGAGGAAGCTTTCGTCGGTCGCACGGCCGAAGTGGGTGACGAGCTCGGCTCCCGGCTGGTGGCGGCCAGGCTCGCCCGGGAGTTGATGCGCTTGTGGTTCCTGCTTCACCGGACCTATTGGCCGTATGCGAAATGGTTCGGCTCCGCTTTTGCCCGTCTGCCCGACAGCGCTGATCTGGCCGCCGCCCTCGGCACCGCCCTCGCCGCGCCGGCCTATCCGGAACGCGAGAGGGGACTGGCTTCGGCCTACAGACTTGTCGCCGCCCGGCACAATGCCGTGGGCCTGACCGAGAGCGTCGACACCGAGGTGCGCCATTACTTCGAACGACCCTTCCAGGTCCTGATGGCCGACCGATTCACCGACGCCTGTCTCAGACGGGTGGTCGATCCTGATCTCGCCGATCTCCCTCTGGTCGGTTCGGTAGACCAGATGGCGGACTCCACCGACGTACTCGACTCCGCCGAGCAGGCCCGCAAGCTCAGAGCCCTCTTCGAACCCGTGGGCGAGCGCTGATTGATTCGTCATTCATTTCCGTCCGAGGCGTCGGTTGACCTCACTGACGTCATTGCCGTCTAACCGTAGCGACCCCCGGCGGCCTCGGGGCGACTAATTCTGACCGGACCAGACGGACGGGAACCGAGGCGACTCTGGCAACGTCAATAGACATGTCGAGAAGGCCAGGATCAAAGGTGGCATGACTGTGGCGTCCGGTCGTCGAGCGATTTCATGGGTTCCTGTCGGGATACTGGTGGTGGGAGTTGTTGCCGCCGCCGGGACCTCGCTCTCTACCGCCCCGACGATGACCGCGACCCGTCAATGGCGCAGTGACGTCTCCGGCACGACGGTCAATGTGTCGGACCCGAACAAGGCGGCCGCTACGAGCGACGCTCAACACCTGCTGGGGATCGTGGAGGTGCCACAAGGTTGGACGTCGGTCTCCCGGCCGCCGAGCAGATGTCTGGACGCACCTGATTTTGCCGAAGCGACCCCCAACCTCGTCGACCTGTACGAATTTTGGACGACCGGAGGGAGCTGGCAGGAGGTCCAGGCCTGGGCCGTCGCCCATCGACCGGCGGGTTCCACCCAGAGCGAAAGCGGCACGCTCACTCAGGACATGGTCCTCTCGTCCGGCATCGGCTTTGCCTACCCCGCAATTGCCAACCGGTTCGCCAGTCGTCAGCTCGTGATCGAGGTCGCTCCTCTGCCGCACGGGGGAGCTGGCGTCCGGCTGGACGCCCAGGTCATCTGGTATCCCTCGCGGTCCAAGGCCGAACTCGTGCCGCCGGGCACGACCACTGTCACCGCCACCGTGTTCAGCCGGACCAATGGGACCGCTTCAACGACTGCCGTTCTGGCCGAGGAGACCTTTACCACCCCGTCGGTCGTACAGCGCCTCGCCCGTAAGGTCGACTCACTTCCGTTGGTCATACCAGGAACAACAGCGCTCTGCCCCGATGTCTTCGGACCCCAAGTCGAACTCGTTTTCTCGGGTCGCCCAGGGGTTCCAAAGGTCGTCGTGAGCGACGATCCCGTCGGATGCGGAACGGTGTCGTTCACCATTGCCAAGACCGCAGAGGCACCTCTCACCGATGATGGTTTGACCCGACAGGTCGAAAAGCTCCTCGGTCTTCCGACAGCGCTGAGAGCGGGGAAACCGCCGGGCACCTGAGAAGGCCATGCGACGGGTGCCGGGCTCGCTGACACCGACGCGAGCCGTACGCTGGGCCCGTGGCCGCCGGCGTCCAAGATCGAGCCGAACCCATGGAGCTGGTGACGAGCGGCATGGCGAGCGGCGGTGACGCCGTCGCCCGTGATTCTGCCGGAAAGGCGGTGTTCGTCCGAGGGGCCCTCCCCGGCGAGCGCGTNNCGTCGACAGCGTGATCGAGCCGTCATCGGACCGGGTCGTGCCACCCTGTCCGGAGGTCGACCATGGATGCGGAGCATGCCAGTGGCAACACATATCGATTCCCATGCAGCGAGAGTTGAAGGGACAGATCATCATTGAGGCCATTGAACGATCGGGAGTGCAATGCCCGGAGCCGAAGCCGCCGATCGAATTGGCCCCCTGGGGTTTCCGAACGACGATCAACGCTGCAGTGAAGGACGGACGGGCCGGCTTTCATAGATCGCGATCGCATCAGATTGTCGCCGTCGATTCCTGCCTCGTTGCCCACCCCCTCCTTCAGGATCTTCTCGTCGGCGGTCGGTATCCGGGTGCCAAAAAGGTCCTTCTCCGATGTGGAGCTCGGACCGGGGAACGCCTGGCGGCGACCACTCCGACAGGGCTCACTGTCAGGGTGCCGAGCGATGTCAGTGCGGAACACTTTCATGAGGAGGCGGCCGGACGATCGTGGCGAATCTCCGCACGATCGTTCTTCCAGACTCGGGCCGACGGCGTGGACGCGCTGGCATCGGCAATCGTGGATGCGGCGGGCGAAATGGGGCCCCCTTCGACCGCCCTCGACCTCTACAGCGGTGTGGGCCTTTTCGCCGGCGTACTGGCCGAACGGGGGTGGTCGGTGACGGCGGTCGAAGGCTCGAGCAGCTCGGTCGCCGACGCCGAATTCAATCTCCGAGACCTGAAGGTGACTGTGGTCAGAGCGGACGTGACCACATGGACGCCACACCAGGCGGATCTCGTCGTTGCTGACCCAAGTCGGTTCGGATTGGGGCGAGAGGGAGTCGACGTGGTGGCGGCCACAAACGCTCGCCGGGTCATATTGATCAGCTGCGACGCGGCGAGTCTTGGACGCGATGCCTCGCTCCTTCGTCACGCGGGTTACACCCTCAACGCCGTGACCCACGTGGACCTCTTTCCCCAGACCTATCGCGTGGAAGCGGTGACCGTGTACGACCGTTGAAGAGCTGGAGCTGACTTCGAGCCAGGCCTTTTCTCCCCGGTTTCGGCTCACCCCGGGTCGGGGTTCTTTCTCGGCCGGCCGCGCTTTCGAAGGGGGCTGGCCGACGGACTGCGCCCCGCATCGATGAGGGCGCTTCGCAGCAGGAACTCGATCTGAGCGTTCGTGCTGCGTAGCTCGTCGGCGGCCCACCGAGCCAGCGCGTCGTGGACGGACGGATCGAGCCGGAGCAGGACGCTCTTGCGCTCGGTCACCAGGACATTGGGCACCCGGCTACTGGTACAGCGAGCCGGCGTTGACGATCGGTTGAGTGCCTCGGTCGCCGCACAGCACGACGAGGAGGTTGGACACCATCGCCGCCTTGCGCTCTTCGTCCAGTTCGACGATGCCCTCCTCGGCCAGGCGGGAAAGTGCCATTTGGACCATGCCCACGGCACCGTCGACGATGCGGGACCGGGCGGCGACGACAGCTCCGGCCTGCTGGCGTTGCAGCATCACCTGGGCGATCTCCGGTGCGTAGGACAACCGGGTGATTCTGGCCTCGATGATGTCGACACCGGCGGGGACGACCCGGGCGGCGATCTCGGCCGCCAGTTGGCCGGCGACCTCATCGGTGTGGTCGCGCAGCGAAAGCACGTCGCTGCCGGCATTGTCATAAGGGTGGCCGTTGGCGACATGTCGAAGAGCCGTCTCGCTCTGGGTATTGACGAAGGCGACAAAGTCATCGACGCCGTAGGTCGCCCTGGCACTGTCGCGCACCTGCCACACGACGACGGCGGCAATCTCGATCGGGTTGCCGTCAGAGTCGTTGACCTTGACTGTCGGAGTCTCCTTGTTCCGGATCCGGACCGACACTTTTCGCCGGACGGCGAAGAGGTTCACCCAGCGCAAGCCCGTGGCCCGGACGGTACCCCGGTAGCCCCCGAAGAGCTGGACGACACGCACCTCGCCCGGTGTGATGGCGGTCAGCCCGGCGATGCCGGCGGTCGCCAACACGAGGAGAGCAATTCCCGTCCACGTGGTCGTGCCCGGACCGGCCTTGATCAGGGCGATGCCTCCGCCGTAGGCGGCCAGCGCGCCGGCCAGGACGGCAAGACCCGGCCCGGAGCGCAACTCCCGTTCCTGGACGGGAGTGGCCGGCTTGATCGACGCAGTGACGTCTTTTGTCGGTGCCGCCATTCGATTACCTCCCTGTGACCGGCAGCGTCCACCGGTCCGGACGACTTTTCTATCAAAGTGATATCACTTTTCCTTAAGCCTGTAAAGCCGATGTCCACCCGACATGGCGTCGTCTGGCGACGACCCGCCTCCAACGATCAGACGGTTTTTGAACCTCGCATCGGTTGTGATGGCAAGGTCACGAGTTAAGCAACCAGCATCGATTGCCGATGCCCTCACCATCGGATCAGGTCGCCGTCCGCGGTTTCCGGTCCACGACCTCCTGGAGCCGTGGTCCGCCGTGAGCAGAATCAAAGTGAGGTGCCCCTACCGGCCGGGTCAAAACACCGATCACGAGCGGATACCGCAACGAGGAGGAGTGACAGATGTCCATCCGATCTCACTCCCGAGCGTCGGCCCATGGTGGCCGTCGGCAGATGGGTATTGGTGACGAGTCGTGCCGACCTCATCTGTCGTAGAGCCGGGGAAGATCACCCGGACTCCCCATTCCGAGCCGGACCTCGACCAAGTGGCGGGCGGCGCCCGGACACGAGGGGATGGTCGGATTCCATTGTCGCCCGGCAACGGCTCTGGGGGAGTCCAGAGATGGATTGAAAGGCACATGGCTCGCTCCGGGTCAGGCGGAAGCGGCCAGGACGTCCTTCTTGGCGTCGGACTGGTCGGGGCCTTCTGCATTCTCGTGATCGGTACGTCTCTCGCCCTGCATCTCGACGACGCCACCCTCAGGGCCACGACCACCGTGGCGGGAGCGACGTCGGTGGCGGACCTCGGCCTGCTCTTTCTGCTCTGGCGCCGGCCCAAGCGTTGGATGCTGCTCGGCTTCCCCGTCCTCTTGGTGGCAAGCGAAGTCGCCCTCGCTCTTGTCACCAAAGGCGTGGCCGGCGACTACACGGGCTTCTTCACCCTGGCCTTCTTCTNNTTCTTCTACATCGGTCTCACCCAGCCTCGTGGTACCGGACCGGGCCTCGCCTTGCTGGCGGGCCCGGCTTGGGTCCTGGCTCAACAGCACTGGACCGCTGGTATCGGGATCAAACTGCTCCTGTCGGTGGCGATCTGGCTGCTTCTTTCTGACGTCCTCGCGGCGCGGACCACGCGTGGGCGGACCAACACCAAGCGGCTCATGGCTCAAGCGAACACCGACCAGCTCACGGGGTTGGCGAGCCGACTCTTGCTGTCGGACCGTATCGAGCGCCTCGGAACGACGCCTGAGTCGTCACGATCCTCGCTCTTGTTCATCGATCTCGACGGCTTCAAGCAGATCAACGACCGCTTCGGCCATCAGGCCGGTGACGAGGTCCTGCGCCAGGTCGGCGTGCGACTGCGGGCAGTGCTGCGAGAGGGCGACACGGTTGGACGCCTCGGCGGGGACGAGTTCGTGATCGTCGCCGAAGGGATGTCGCTCGATTCGGGTGCCGAGCTGATCGCCGAGCGTCTGCTCGAAGCGCTCAAGCAGCCGTTCGAGCTGAAGGGCGCCGACAACCGCCTGACCGTGACCGCGAGCGTCGGGATCGCGGCCGGCGATCGGGTATCGGCCGAAGAGCTGCTGCGCGACGCGGATATCGCGATGTACCGCGCCAAGTGGGACGGNNTCGGCCGAGCACCTGCTGCAGGACGCGGACCTCGCGCTGTACAAGGCGAAGGCCATGGGCAAGGACGGCTACGCGTTGTTCGAGTCCGCGATGCACACCGTCGCGCAAGACCGTATCGAGTTGGACATAGACCTCGCGAGCGCGCTCGCCGCCGAGCAGTTCTTCCTCGTCTACCAGCC
>PKWD01000350.1 GCA_003131945.1 Acidimicrobiaceae bacterium | reverse complement strand
TCGGCTTAGCGAAATGTCCGGGCTAGCAGGCGTCCCATAACGCGGGTCCGGCAATCGTGCTGAGGGTGTCCCCTTACACCGGTTCGCGGCGTGCCATGCACGGCCCGATCCAAAGCGTGTTTGCTGCCCGCAAGCGCTACCGATAGGCGCCGGCCATCCATCAATCCCCTGCACTGAGCGCACTAAAAGACGGACCCCGCGGGTTTCCATGATCGACTGACGGGAGTCAACTGCCCGTCCCGCAAGCCGATCGGCTTGTGAGACGAGCGTCAAGGATGGACGATTCGATCGGAGTTCGGGCCGCCGCGAAGGAAACGCGGCATGCTCTTCAGATGTCATTCGTGCAGCTGACAGCGATCATCGTCGATGACTATGACCCTGCGATTGCGTTCTTCGTTGACGCTCTCGGCTTCGAGTTGGTCGAGGACTCCCCATCGCTGACGAACGCCGGAAACCCGAAACGGTGGGTCGTTGTTCGTCCGCCAGGCGCTCAGACGGGAATCCTGCTCGCCCGAGCCGACGGTGATCATCAATCCGCGGTCGTGGGCAAGCAGGTCGCCGGACGAGTCGGCTTCTTCCTCCAGGTTGAGAACTTCGAGACCGCCTACAAACGGATGACCGACGCCAACGTCAGGTTCGTCAGCTCTCCACGAACCGAACCCTACGGTCGTGTCGTTGTCTTCCTCGACATCGCAGGCAACCGATGGGATCTACTCGGACCACCCTGACCACCGGACGGGCAGGCATCGGGTTACCGGCACCCGACTAGCCGGATATGGCCGCAGAATTTCGCCGCTGACCGTTCGCCTTGCGGGGATCGCCACGGCTGGAACTGGCCAGACGGAGCGGACTCTGCTCGCGAAAGGCGGCAATGTCGGAGGTCGAACGCAAACACGTGTCACGAGGCCGGCGTTCCGGGGCATGTGGCGGACAGCGTTTGGGCACGCCGGTGCAGAACGTTCTAGTCGACCCTTCTGCCTCCGGATTGTAAGCACGGCTAAGTAGTGGATTCGTCGTTCGGTGCGCGCCCCACCTAGTGGGTCCTGGCTGCTGTAGATCACGGAGATGCGTCGTTCAGCAGGCGAGCGCATCGCAGCCGGCTGCCCAACCGTAGGCTCGCAGAGCAGCTCCGACAGGAGGAGCCGCGGCGGGCGAAGGCGTCAGTTGATGTCGAACTCGTTGCCCTCGGGGTCCTTCATCCCCATTGCGTAGTGATCCAGGCCGTCGGCGCTCAGACCTCCGGTGGGCGTGGCCCCGAGATCCGTCAGCCGCCTGGCCTCGGCGTCGACTCGCTGCATGCGGGTGGCGAGCGGGTCCGAACGGCTGCCGCTGACGTGGATGTCGAGGTGGAGGCGGTTCTTGACCACCTTGGNNCGCCGATTCCCAGCTCACTGTCGGGAAGCCCGATGTCGCGCCGCCAGTCGTCCCAGGTAGCGAACCCTTCGGGGGGCGGTTCAAGCACGTATCCCAGGGCGTCCGCCCAGAATCGGGCAAGCGGCTCGGGGCGTTTGCAGTCAATGACGAGCTGGAATCGGACAGACATCGTGCTCCCATCGGCTCCGCAATGGCTCGGGCGCTCGCAAGTATGGCCCGAGTACCCCGTTCTGGAGGCACGAACTCCAACGCCCACAGCCCGCAGAGGCCTACGTTCGTCACTGACGCAACCGGAAGTGAAGCGAAGAAAACCAAGCTTCATCCGGGGCCTCTTCGCGTTCGGGGTATCCCCATGGTGCCGTTCCAGGCGCATGCAACTACCGCGAGCGCGGCGCCCACCCGACGGGCTCTCACCATCCCGCACACCGATCCGCTTGCGGCCACTCCACTCCTGAGCCGGCTCGATCTGTCCTGTACGGCACGAGCTGGCTAGGTTGGGCGACGTGTCCTCGTTTGAGTCTGTTTCTACGTGGAGGCAGGCCGAACCGGCGTCGGCTTCGGCAGTCCGAACGCGCCTAATACGCGAGCTTGCCGCCATAGTCTCAGGTCTCTCGCCGGGTCGGCTCATCGTGGCAGTCGATGGCTTCACAGCGGCTGGCAAGACTTGCTTCGGTCACGAGCTCGCCGCTGCGGTGCGGCGCTTGGGCCGCCCGACGCTGCGCGCAAGCATGGATGACTTCAAGAACCCATGGAGCGACGCCCGAGAGAAGGGCTACGACCGGTTGAGCGGTGAGGGTTACTACCGCAACGCCTATGACTTCGTCTCTGCGAGAGACTTGCTGCTCAGTCCGGCGCGTCAGGGCGGCTCAGGCAAGGTGGTGCTTTGCGCTCATGACCCACTGACCGGAGAGGATCACCGTGACAAAGTTGTCGTGGCCCCGACCGACGCCGTGCTCATCGTCGACTCCGTCTTTGCCTTCCGTCCGGAGTACAACCCCTACTGGGACTACCGCATCTGGCTCGACGTGGATCCCAAACTGTCCCTGACCCGAGGGATCTCCCGGGACACCGGCACCGAGGGAATCGAGGCGGCGACCCAACTTCACCAGAGCCGCTACCAACCAGCAGAAGTCATCTACGTGGCAGAGGTCAATCCTCGCACTATCGCTGACATCACTATCGACAACACCAATTTCGCTAACCCAAGGTTCCTCCACACGCCGCCCGAGGCGGATCCTCCTCAAGATCTCGGATAGTCGTGGTCCGCTGGCCGATCCTTCTATGACACCTTCTCGAACACCGCGACCTGGCTGACGCTGTCCGACGCGAACGGTTCGCTCTCCCAGTCCGCCCAGCGGTCCCGTAGGCGCAGACCATTGATCTTCGCCATCAGATCGAGTTCGGACGGCCAGACGTAGCGGTAGGGGGCGGAGTGGCGGACCAGGCGGCCGCCGACATCCACCCAGTGATGCGACCACGCCACTTGCCCGACAAAGTCGTCAAAGGTTTCTATGCCGACGTGGTCAGCTTCGAGGGTGAAGACCCGCCCGAGCGCCCCTGGGGGGAGGCTGCGCAACTGGGGGACGATCACCTCCACCACAAAGTAGCCACCTGGCTCGAGGTGAGCGGTGGCGTTGGCAAACACTGACACCTGTTCGTCTTGTGTGGTGACGTTCATGATGGTGTTCGCCACCAGGTACACGAGGCTGAAGGTCCCACCAATGCGCGTGGTCGTCATATCGCCGATGGTCACCGGTACGGCATCGGCGCCAGGCTTGGCCCGGAGCTGTTCCACCATGTGTGGCGACAGTTCGATCCCCTGTACCGAGGTCCCTCGGGCGCTCAGCGGCAGCGCCACCCGTCCGGTACCGACTGCGAACTCGAGCGCGGGACCGCCTCGCGAAAGCTCGGCAAGGCGCTCGACGATGGGATCGAGGACGGCCGGCTCAAACTTCGCCGAGTACGTCTCGTCATAGACCTCAGCGACTTCCCGGCCCCAGGTGATCGATCCCACAGACGACAGTCTGGCGCGAACCGCACCCGCTGTGGGCACCATCCGGTTTGCGAAGCGTCAAACCCCGTCGGCGGTTCCACTGACCGATCCCTGACCGGAGGCCGGCGGACCACTCCCGCCCTCAACACCGCCACCCGGCCACAGGACCCGGACTAAGCGATCCGGCATCAAACATCTGTGGAACAGGGTTCAGCCACGGCTGGCAGCAATATCCGACTTGGGTGTCACATTCGATGCGTGGCCGGTGTCTCTATGCCGAGAGCAATTAGTCGGAGGAGACATCATGTCCAGCAGTACCAGGATCCCCAAGGCGGAGCTGACCGGCTTGTACGGCGCGATGATCAAGCGGATGTCCCGCAAGATGTTCGGCGAGGTGCCCGAGCCGGTCAGGGTGGCGTGGCACAACCGGAAGGTGCTGAACCTCAGCTTCAGCATCGGTCGTAAGGCGCAGAAGTGGGATCAGTGTGATGAGAACCTGAAGTCGTTCGCCCACATGGCGACGGCCAGCCTGGTCGGCTGCAGCTTTTGCCTGGACTTCGGCTACTTCCACGCCCACAACGAGGGACTCGACGTAGACAAGGCGCGTGAGGTGCCCCGCTGGCGGGTGTCGGATGTATTCACGCCGCTCGAGCGCGACGTCATGGAGTACGCCGAGGCCATGACGCAGACCCCACCGACCGTCACCGACGAACTGTCGGCCAGGCTGCTGAAGACGCTCGGCCCGGCCGCCCTCGTGGAGCTGACCATGTTCATTGCGCTGGCCAACCTCATGGCCCGCTCCAACGTCGCGATGGGCGTTGAGTCGCAGGAGTTCTCGGCCGCCTGTGACCTCAAGCCGCTCGCCCTAGCCTCGTCGGCATGACCGACGACCCGTTCGTCACCCATCGCGGCCTGCTCTTCACCGTCGCCTACGAGATGCTCGGCTCTGCGGTCGACGCCGAGGACGTCCTCCAGGAGACCTGGCTGCGGTGGACCGACGTGGACCAGGCGGAGGTGCGTGACCCGCGGGCCTATCTCGTCCGAATCGTTACCCGGCAGGCGCTGAACCGCCTCCGAACGGTGTCCCGCCAGCGGGAGGACTACGTCGGGGAATGGCTGCCCGAGCCGCNNTTCGAGACGCCGTACGACGAGATCGCCGAGGTCGTGGGCAAGACTCCGGCCGCGGTCCGGCAGATTGCGCACCGTGCCCGCGAGCACGTCGCGGCGCGGCGGCCGCGAATGCAGGTGGACCGGGCCCAGCAGGAGGCGACCCTCGAGAAGTTCATGGCCGCCGTTACCTCCGGCGACGTTCAGGGACTTGTGGAAGTGCTTGCCCCGGATGTGGTGTTGATCGCCGATGGTGGCGGCCTGGTGCCGGCTGCTCGGAAGCCGCTCATCGGGGCCGAGAGGGTGGTGGCGTTCCTGGCCCGCGTGGCGGACCTCTCCGACTTGGTAGCGACGACCGCCTGGCTCAACGGCATGCCTGGTGCCCGGTTCAATGTCGCTGGCGACGACACTGCGGTGAGTCTGGTGATCGAGAATGACCTGATCACCCGGATCTACGCCATCCGCAACCCACAAAAGCTGAGATGGCTGGAAAAGGTGGCGGAACTGCGGAGGTGACCGTCCTCTGGTTGGACGGCAGGGCAGCTGATCCCGAGATCGACCGACTCGACCTGGCCGGCTACCTCGGGCGCGTCGGGATCGCCGCGCCCGAGTCGAGTCGCGAGGCGCTGAACGAGCTTCACGAGGCACATGTGCGCAGCTTCATGTTCGACGTACTGCTCGGTCAGCACCCGGGCGTCGGTCTCGCCGCGGTTCAGCTCAGATCAGCACACCGATAGCCGATCGCTGTCCGGGTGCGTGAAGGCGTGGCTATCCTGCCGCGCATCATGCTTGACCAACTTCCACCCGATGCCGTCGCCTACTCCAGAAGGTCGCGAGCATGAGCGACAGCTCCGTCGTGGACAGCTCGGACCTGGAGCTGAGCTACTCGGGCGGCGGCCTGGACCGAGTTGGCTATCAGCGGCTGGATCCGGCGTGGGTGGCACACCTGCTCGCTGAGGCCGAGCTGGGTGTGATCCCGCTCTGGCGGGAGCGGTGCATGGTCAGCGGTGATCCCCCCACGCCCGTGAAGCTGGATGCTGAGGCCGCCCGCGTCCTGGTATCTGGGGACCCCGACGCGGTGCTGTTGGGGTTGGACGGGACGAGGCGCTCTTCGCGGTCGATCTCTCCCGGCTAAGCGAGTCCGAGGCCCTGGGAAGGGTTGGAGCAGAGCGCAGCCTCGTCGTGCGCGACCTGGTCGCCGGGCTCAGCGCGAGCGAGGCGGCGAGGCTCGCCTACGCCCGTGGCCTGCTGTACTGGCACCGCCGTGCGCGTTACTGCGGCTCGTGCGGCGCCGAGAGGCAGAGCACCCACGGCGGCCACGCCCGGATCTGCTTGAACGAGCACTGCGCAAGGCTGGTCTTCCCGCGCATCGAGCCCGCCGTCCTCGTTCTCGTCGAGTCGGTCTCGCCACCTGGTCGCTGCCTGCTCGCCCGGCATCGAGGTGCACCTGAGGGGTCGTACTCGACGCTGGCGGGGTTCGTCGAGGTCGGCGAGAGCCTCGAGGACGCCGTGCGCCGGAAGATCGCGGAGGAGGCAGGCGTTCGTGTCGGGGCGGTGCGTTACCAGGGCTCACAGCCATGGCCGTTCCCTGCCGGGATCATGCTGGGGTTTCGTGCCACGGCGCTGGCTGACGACATCCACGTGGACGGTCGCGAGCTGGTGGAGGCGCGCTGGTTCACCCGCGAGGATCTGATCGCGTGGGCGCAAAACGAGGCGCGTGGTCTCGGCCGGCGGGACTCGATCGGCCGTCATCTCCTTGAGTGCTGGCTGGCTGAGTGAACAAGAATCGGCGCGATGCCGCCATGGTCTTCATCCTCCCGCGTCCCGTAACGCGATCCCGCTGCGGGCCTGCGAGGGCTGGCAGCATGGGCACGTGCGAATCGACCCTGATCCCAGTGGCCCGGAGAACGTCCTGCTCGGGCAGTATCTCGACTACCAGCGCGAAACAATGCTGTCCAAGACCGACGGGCTGACCCAGGAGCAGCTGACGCTGAAGCACGCACCCTCGGAGCTGACACTCGCCGGTCTGCTGTACCACCTGGCGCTCGTCGAGGAGGACTGGATGGAGGTCCACTTCTCGGGCCAGCCGGATCGGGAGCCGTGGATCGGTGTGGACTGGGATGCCGATCCCAACTGGCAGTTCCGTACCGCTTGCGAGCTGGAACCCGATGAGCTGCGGGGGCGGTATCGGCAAGCCTGTGAGCGCAGCCGACAGGTTGCTGCCGAAGCGGCCGGGCTGGACCAGCTGTCGGTGCGGCCCATTCGCAACGACCAGCATTTCTCACTGCGCTGGGTGCTCCTGCACCTCATCGAGGAGACAGCACGCCATGCCGGCCACGCCGACTTCCTCCGCGAGGCGATCGACGGCACAGTCGGCGAGTAGCCCGGGCACGTCTCTCCTCAAGCGGATCTTATCTGCAGATAGAGGGGGAACCGGCCGATTCATTATGAAGCGGCTCCGACCGTTGTCGGTAACCCGGACATCCCTGGGGCCGGCCTATCCATGGAGGTGCGCTATCACGGCGCTATTCGTCGGATACGCCCGAGTATCCACCGATCAGCAGGACCTTACTTCCCAACGCGATGGCCTCGCCGCGCTCGGAGTGGCTCCCAACCGAACCTACGTTGACCATGGACTCACCGGCACCAACCGCGAACGGCCTAGCCTGCGTGGGGCCCTGGCCGCTTGTCGAGAGGGCGACACGCTCGTTGTCACCAAGCTCGACCGGTTGGCGCGGTCCCTCCCTGATGCAGGGCGATCGCCGACGAACTTACGGTTCGACAGGTGAGTCTCAATCTGGGTGGGTCCGTCTACGATCCCACGGATCCGGTCGGCCGGCTGCTCCTCAACGTCCTCGCCATGGTTGCCGAATTCGAATCCGACCTCATTCGGCTACGGACTCGCGAAGGAATGAAGGTCGCCAAAGCCAAGGGGCATTTCAAGGGCAAGCAACCCAAACTCAATCGTCGCCAAGAAGCTCCTTTGGTCTCCCTACTGGAAACCGGTGAGTACACCACGGCCGAGCTGGCGGACCTGTTCAGTGTGGCCCGTTCCACCGTCTATCGGGCCGTCGAACGAGAGCGAGTCCTGAAGGCATCAGTACCGCGGATCCCGGCACTGGGGAGCTAAGAATTGTCGTTCATGTGACCGTGCCGTAGGGGACACCCCTGCGGGAACAGTTCATCCGTCTAGAAATGAGGTCGCGTGGCGCCGGGACCGGTTCCTCCCGCGGGACGGCCAGACGAGGCCTGGAGTCGCACTCTGCTCTGACGGACACGGGCGCTCCGGTATGATCGAGCGTTTGCTTAGGACGGTCGATAACGAGGGCGGTCACTACCGTTTGCGGACCTGCCCTCGTGAAGCTCCGTCGACGCCGAGAAAGCGTCGTGACGTACCGAGTAGGTTCTTCGGCTGTGACGACTGGTGTCCGGCACGGCAAGTGATCGTCGATGGACCGGATCGGTTCCTGGCGTTCTTGCGGGAGCGGTTGGACGATCAACGCATAGCGTTCGACGAGGGTCCGCGACGACTGACCGGCGGTGCGTTCACCGAGGTGTTTTCGTTCAGACTCACCAAGGTACCTGCTGCGTGGGCAATGCCACTGGTGCTGCGCTTATATCCGACAACGGACGATCAGGACCAGCCTCGGCTCGAACAAGCAATCCAGAACGGAGTGGCCGAGGCAGGGTTCCCGGCACCCCGGGTACTACTCGCTCATTGCGAGCGAGAGATCCTCGACCACATGTTCGTGGTGATGGCGCGGATTCCTGGTCGAGCGTTTCTGCGGGGGGTCCGATGGGACCAGTTCGCTCGCGACTTCCCGCGGGTTGTTATCGCTTGGCCGGCCGTCCTGGCCCGCCTTCAGAGGAGGCTGCACGAACTGGACCCGTCCTTTGTCCTCGAGTCAACTTCCGCTCAAGGCCTCACGCTGTCGACCGTGTCGACTCGACGACATCTCGAGTTCGTTGAACGCCAGCTCGAAGAGTTCGGCGGAGCCGGCGCACGCGACGGCCTGGCGTGGATCCGTACCAACGAACCCTCCTACCCGGTGTCCCCGTCGGTTGTCCATGGCGATCTGTGGCCCGGCAACGTGCTGCTGCGGGATCGGCAGGTGACAGGGGTCGTAGATTGGAACGTGGCCGCAGTCGGAGACCCCGCGCTCGACGTCGGCTTCGCCAAGGCGGGTCTCGCCCTCATTCCGGATCCCTTTCCGCCGCCCCCACCGATCCGTCAAGGTCTTCGAGTCGCAGGCGTCTCTGTAGCGAGGCGATTTCACGACGCGTACAACGAGCTGTGCCCCGTAGCTTACGAGCGTGTTCAGTACTACGAAGCGCTCCGCTGCTTGCTTGAGTTGTGCACGGTGATCCGCTACCGCAAGGAGGTGGAACGTGGCGTAAGGTCATCCCTCCCTCGGCCTCCATGGGATCACGGTGCCGAGGCCTTGACGAAGCACTTCAGCTCTGTCTCAGGAGTTCCCTTCCGACTTTGATAAGACTCGGGGCATCGGCGCCACGTTCAGGGATCCCATGCGGGCACTCATTCACTGACCGACAGGATGAGCTGGGCAGCGTCACAAAGGGTACCCCTGCGGACATCGGGACGCTGCCCTTGAACCGGCCTGATATCCGCGGAGACTGTGGNNGTGGACGAGTCGGTCAGTGTCGGATGCCCTTCCCTGACCGGCACACCCGGGTGGGTTAACCACGCGTTCGAGAGGTGGTGTCCCTGGGAGCCGACAGCGGCGCGGTGTTGACACAGTGGGCGTGAAGAGATTGTTGCCAAAAGACCCAGACCCAATGCGCGCTGCGCGGCTATCCCGATCTGGACCCGGTCGAGAAGACGCCACCGTCAGCGCTGATGCCGGAGACACCATCAAGCCGCCCGGGCCGACCGGTTGTCTCCGTCGCCGTCGCCGAAGTGCGTGTCTGATTGCCGAGAGTGGGATGCAAACGGGTCGTCGGCAGCTCCAGATCGAAGCGCCTAGCCTCCTTGGCGTGAGTGAAGAGCCGCAAACCGCTTCATCGCGGAACGCAGCGACGGCGCCGGCGGAGCCAGCGCCCGCCGCCGACCGAGGACGGTTCTTGCCGCTGGCCAAGATCGCCGTCTTCGATATCGCGGGACCTCTGGTGGCCTATTCCCTGCTGCGATCGGCCGGCCTCAGCGCGGTGAGCGCCCTGGTCCTCAGCGGCATCTTCCCGGCCCTTGGGGTCGCCCTCGGAACGGCCCATGATCGCAACGTGGACGTCGTCGGGGTCCTGGTCCTCCTCGGCATCGCCGTGGGTACTGGTCTCGGTCTGGCCAGCGGCAATGCCCGGCTCGTTCTGCTGGAGGGTTCGGTGCCCACCGTCGTCTTTGGGGCGGTCTGCCTGGGATCGCTTTGGACCAGGCGGCCGCTGATGTACCGCTTCGCAGTGGAGTTCATCGGGCCGAACACCCCCAAGGGTCGTGACTTCGCCGACCGATGGCGGTACCCGGAGTTCCGCCACGCCTTCCGGGTCACCACCGTGGTCTGGGGGGTGGCCTTCCTGGCCGAGGCGGCCGCTCGGATCATCATCGTGGAGTCGACCTCGACCGGCAGCGCCCTAGGCATCTCCAAGGTGATGCGCTACGCCGTCGCCGGAGTTCTCATCGCCTGGAACATCGCCTACGGCCGGCGAGCCCGGCTCAGAGGCGAGGCCCGAGGCGCAGCAGCCCGCGCCCGAGGCGAGGTCCCGCCACCCATGCCATCCTAGGCAGCGGGCTCGCTCGCCCTGTCGGGAGGCTCCAGCCCTTCCTGGAGCCGGTGCCCGCTCAGCGATCCCTATGCGGGAGGCCAGACAGACCAGCCGGGTCAGCGAGTTCCCAAGGGGTACCAAGTACACCGCTGAACGGCCGGAGTCGCGCCCCTCCTCGACTTGCCGACTTCGGCGCATTCGTGGCGGATATCGCCAGCCAGGCAACACAGATCGATGCCCATGGCTAGCGGACCGACTCTCAGCCCAGACCGTCGACGTCAACCGCCCCAACGGGCGCCGTCACTGATTCCGGCTCTCCGACATTTGCGAACTGAATGTTCACGTAATACACGTTGGAGCCAGCTGATTCCCACCGGGTATCGAACGAAGCTCGACCCCGAAACGCCGCCACCCACACATCAGCGAGAAGGTCCTCGGCGGCATGAGCGCCCGCGCGACGAGCCAGGTAGGCGTAGACGGATCGTTGATGACGGTCGACCAGGTGGGCGAACGCCTCGCCGTCGCCCGCCATAGCCCAGGTGATCAGTTGTGCATCGGTGTCCATTTCGCTCCACATTGTCATCTCACCCTGTACTAGGAGTGAGCTCCGCCGGGCGTTGCACTGTTCGTCCATTACCCCCCTTGGCTCCTGGTGCCAGCGAGGCCTTTTGCTGTCTTTTCGAAACTCCCGACGGGTCGATGGGAGTCAAGTCGAGACTGCGCCTCCGTCCGGTTTCTCTTTACCGGTCATTCCGTCCGCCCAGACGGTGTCGGCGCCGGGGGGTTATTCGACCGTCGTCATGACGGCAGCCGTAGTGTGGGGCCCCGTCAGCCAACTGGATAGGGGCAGGCAACTACCACGAGGACGCTTGTCTGGGACCGACCGGTCTGACGCGCCGTTCGGCCGTATCCTTGGACGTGCCAGTGATGGATCCCCTGCGGGCATTCCGGCACTGCCTCTGATAGTTGCCACAAGCCGTTCGACTTGCGGAACGAGCTAAATGGCGTTGCCGGTGACACGTCCTCGTGTCGTCCTACACGGAAGTGTCGGCCAGGATGCGTGTAAGAGTGCGCACTCCCATCTGGCTCATGGGTGGGTTGCTATGGGCGTAGTACCAGACGGCCCCCATCGACTGCTCAAAGGCCCACGCCTTGCCGCGCTCCCACTCGATGTGGCCACACCCCAAATCGTCTCGGAGTGACTGTCGCGGTGCCTCTTGAAGGAGGTGCCACGCGCCGACCAGGTCGAGCGCCGGGTCGGCTGGCCCGAGTCCGCCGACGTTGTCCGCGATTTTTGAAACTCC
>PKWD01000437.1 GCA_003131945.1 Acidimicrobiaceae bacterium | reverse complement strand
TGTGCGCGAGACGCTGCTCGACCTCTACCGGGGCCTCGACGAATGGCGGCAGGCCGACGAACGGGTGCTCGTCCACCAGGAGGAGCTGGGCGACCGGCTCATGGGGGTGGTGGCCGGCTACCTGTTCTGGTCGGGCCGCCTGCCCGGCGGTGCCCAGGCCATCGTCGCTGTGGAGCAGCTCGTCGGTCATCAGATGGGCCCCCAGGGCCGCGACATCGCCACCCAGGCCATCACCTTGGGGACGGCGTCGACCGACAAGCGGCGGGCGCCCCCTCGTGGTGCCGGAACGGGTCGGTGAGGGGGGACCGGATCGAGATCCGGGCCCTGCGCCTGGTCGGGGTGCATGGACTGCTCGACGAAGAACGGACCCGCCCCCAGCCCTTCGAGATCGATCTCGATCTGGAGATCGACATGGAGGCGGCGGCGGCCAGTGACGCCCTGGCCGACACGGCCGACTACGGCGCCATCATCGAGGCCACCGCCGCGGTGGTGGCCGGGGCGCCCCACGAGCTTCTCGAGTCCCTGGCCGGCGCCATCGCCGATGCCGTGCTCGGGGCCTCCCCGGTGACGTCGGTGACGGTCACGGTGCGCAAGCTGCGGCCACCGGTGGCCTACGACATCGGCTCGACCGGTGTCCGGCTCGCCCGGCCCCGGCGCTGACCCTGGACACGAGGTGCGGGCATTTCTCGGTCTCGGCTCGAACGTGGGCGACAGCGAAGGCCATCTGCGCCGAGCCGTGTCGGGACTCCCCGACCTGGTGGCGGTGTCNNCGGTGTACCGGACCGAGCCGATCGGGGGTCCGCCGGGCCAGGAGGACTACCTGAACCTGGTGGCCGAGCTCGACACCGAGCTGACGCCATGGGAGCTGCTCGAGGTGGCCCACCGGTTGGAGCAGGAGGCCGGCCGGGTGCGGACGGTGCGCAACGGGCCGCGGACCTTGGACGTCGACGTCCTTCTCGTGGGCGAGATGGTCATCGACGAACCCGATCTGGTCGTCCCCCATCCACGGATGTGGGAGCGCCGTTTCGTGGTCGAGCCGCTGGCCGATCTGGCGCCCGATCTCGTCGCCCCGTCGGTGAGGATTGCCTCTGGTGGAGTCGTCCACGTACTGGGTAAGCTTCGGGAGTACTGATCCGATCGCCTGACGCGACCGGCACCCTCTCGAAGGGGCCGGAGCGCAGAAAGGTTTCCGGTGACAACTCTCCGACTGGTGGGCCCCGGACGGGCCGGCCGTTCGATGGCTTCGGCCCTTGTCGACACGGGATTCGTCCTGCGCGGCGTGGTGGCCCGGGGCGACGACCCGAGGGCGGCGGCCGCCGGAGTCGACGTGGTGATCATCGCCACGCCCGATGCGGTCGTGGGCGAGGTGGCGGCCGCCATTCGACCGGTCGCCTCCACCGTCGTGCTCCACCTGTCGGGCGCCCTCGGCCTCGATGTCCTCGCCCCCCATGAGCGCCGGGCGTCGCTGCACCCTCTGATGCCGCTGCCTTCGCCCGAGGTGGGCCGGGTCCGACTGCGCACTGGGATCACCTTCGCCGTGGCCGGCGACACCATGGCCACCCGCCTGGGACGGGCCCTCGGGGGACGGTGCATCGAGATCGACGACGACCACCGCGCCGCCTATCACGCGGCGGCCTGCATCACCGCCAACCACCTGGTGGCTCTGCTCGGCCAGGTGCAGAGGGTGGCCGACAGCGCCGGACTGGGCCTCGACGCATTCATGGCCCTGGCCGCCGCCACCCTCCAGGACGTGGCCGATCTGGGTCCGGCCGCCGCCCTCACCGGTCCGGCCGCCCGGGGCGACGTTGCCACCCTGGCGGCTCACCGGCAGGCGCTGCGGCCCGAGGAGATCGCCGGGTACGACGCCGGCGTGGCTCTGGTCCGCCGGTTGGCGCAGTCGGGTGCGGTGCCGGCCGAGCCAGTGCGCCCGCAGCCGGTTCCAGCGGGGATGGCACCGTGCGCGTGATCACCACGGCCCGGGGATTTTCCGATGCCCTCGAGGCCGAGCGCGCCCTCGGACGACGGGGGGGGCTCGTCCCCACCATGGGTGCGCTGCATGCCGGTCACCGCTCCCTGGTGGAGCGGGCGGCGGCGGAGTGCGACATCGTGGCCGTCACCGTCTTCGTGAACCCGCTTCAGTTCAACGTGGCCGAGGACCTGGCCAACTACCCGCGTGATCTCGACGGGGACGTGGAGCAGGCCGCCGCCTCGGGGGCGAGCATCGTCTTCGCTCCCCCGGTGCACGAGATGTACCCCGGCTTCCCGGCACCGGTGGCCACCTCGGTGCACGTCGACGCCGTGGGCGACGTCCTCGAGGGAGCGTCGCGCCCGGGGCACTTCGACGGGGTGGCCACGGTGGTGGCCAAGCTGTGCTCGCTCGCCGGCCGCAGCCGGGTGTACTTCGGCGAGAAGGACTTCCAACAGCTGGCCGTGGTCAGGCGCATGGTGGCCGACCTGTCTTTGCCGGTGGAGATCGTGCCCTGTCCCACCGTGCGCGAGGCCGACGGTCTGGCCCTGTCGAGCCGCAACGTCCGGCTGTCCGACGCCGGTCGCCGTGCCGCCGTGGCTCTGCACGGCGCCCTTGACGCCGGTCTCGGAGCACTCGACACCGGTGAGCGCGACCCGATCCGGGTGGGCGAGGCCATGGTGGCCGTGCTCGACGCCACCGACGGGGTCGAGCCCGACTACGCCGTGGCCGTCGACGCCGCCACGCTCGGTACACCGCAGCGACTGGGCGGCGAGGTCCGGTTGCTGGTGGCGGCCACGGTGGGGGCGGTGCGGTTGATCGACAACATCGGCCTGGTGCTCGAGAACGCCGACACCCCGGTGGCGGTGGCGTGATGAACGACCCGAGAAGAGAGGAGCGCTGAGGGCGATGCGCCGGCGCATGATGAAATCCAAGATCCACCGGGCGACGGTGACCGACGCCAATCTCGACTACGTGGGTTCCATCAGTCTCGATCCCGAGTTGATGAAGCTGTCCGGCATCTTGGAGTACGAGCAGGTGACCGTGGTCGACATCGACAACGGTGCCCGATTCGAGACCTACGCCATCGTCGGTGGTCCCGGCGAGGTGTGCCTGAACGGTGCCGCGGCGCGGCTCGTGCATCATGGTGACAAGGTCATCGTCATCACCTACGCCGATTACGAGGAGGCCGAGCTCGAGCAGTTCGCCCCCACGATCGTGCAGGTCGACGCCAACAACGCTCCCATCGCGATCACGTCCACCGTTGACGCCGGTCTGTACGAGGCCGAGCTGCTCCCGGCCGTGACCGGCTGACAACCGCCCACGTGTCGGGGGCGGGTCCGGCGGTGGAGCTCGACGTCCTCGTTCTCGGTTCCGGTGTGGCCGGGCTGTCCACTGTCGTCCGGTTGGCCGAGGTGCCGGGCATGCGGGTCGGCGTGCTCACGAAAGCCGAGCTCGAGCAGTCGGCCACGCGCTGGGCCCAGGGCGGGGTGGCCGCCGTACTGGGCGGGGAAGAAGACTCGACCGATCTGCACCTGGCCGACACCCTGGCCGCCGGCGCCGGCCTGTGCGACACCGACGCCGTCAGGATGCTCGTCGACGAAGGCCCGGGACGCGTGCGAGAGCTCATCGCCTTGGGGGCGGTGTTCGACCGCGAGGCGGGGGGGGACCTGGCCCGGGCGCGCGAAGGCGGTCACTCCACGGCCCGGGTGTTGCACGCCGGCGGTGCCGCCACGGGGGCCGAGGTGGAACGCGCTCTGGTGTCGGCGGTGGAGCACACGGCGGCGGCCGTGCTCGAGCAGTGGTTCGCCCTCGACCTGCTGGTGGAGGGCGGCCGCTGTGCGGGGGTAGTGGCGGTCGATCCCGACGGCGGCGTGCGTGATGTGTGGGCCCGCCACGTGGTTCTGGCCACGGGGGGCGCCGGCCAGCTCTACGCCGTCACCACCAATCCGGTGGAGGCCACCGGCGACGGCATCGCCATGGCTCTGCGGGCGGGGGTGGCTGTCGCCGATGTCGAGTTCTTCCAGTTCCATCCGACCGCCCTTCACCATCCGGCCGTGCCGCGGCCGCTGTTGTCCGAGGCGTTGCGAGGCCACGGGGCGTTGCTGCGTGACGCCGGCGGCGAACGGTTCGTCGACGAGCTCGCTCCGCGCGACGTCGTGAGCCGGGCCATGGCCGAGCGGATGAGCGCCGGCGGAGTGCCGCACCTGTGGCTGGACGCTACCGGCCTCGAAGCGTTCGACGAGCGCTTCCCCACCCTGGCCGAACGGCTGGCGGCGGCCGGACTCGACCCGTCGGTCGACTGGTTGCCCATCGCCCCGGCCGCCCACTACCTGTCGGGCGGTGTCATTACCGACCTCGACGGCGCCAGCGCCCTGCCGGGACTGTGGGCCGCCGGGGAGACGGCGTGCACGGGCGTACACGGGGCCAACCGGTTGGCATCGAACTCACTGCTCGAGGGGATGGTGTTCGGTGCGCGCCTGGCCGAGGCCATCGAAGAGGGCCGCGACGCGCCGGAGCGGACCGGGGTCATGCGGGCCCTGCTCGGTGGCGGGCCGGGGACCGACATCGGCTGCACGGCCGTGAGTGACATTCCGGCGCCGGCGTGGGTCACGACGCGCGGATATGGCGGGCGCGGCGGCGACGACGTCATGAAGAGCCGCCACCGGTTGCAACGGGCCATGACCGAGGGGGCCGGGGTGCTCCGGTCGACGGCGTCTCTGGCCGCCGCCGCCGAAGAGGTGGGCGATGTGGCCGCCGGCGCTGCGCAGTGGCCGGCCGGGCGCGCCGCCGGCGAAGTGGCCAACCTGGCCGTGGTNNCGTGGTGGCCGGCGCCCTGCTGCGTTCGGCCGACGCCCGGGTCGAGACGCGGGGGGCGCACGCCCGGGTCGAGTACCCCGAGTCCCATCTCGAGTGGCGCCTCCGCTTGGTGCACGGACGGTTCCCCGATGGGGACACCCCGGTCGGTCTCGATGCGGCGCCGGGGACGCGGTGACGTCCACCGGTCCCGTGGATCCGCCGCTGCTGGCCGTGCGCGACGCGGTGGGCCGGGCCCTGGCCGA
>PKWD01000469.1 GCA_003131945.1 Acidimicrobiaceae bacterium | reverse complement strand
TCCTGCCAGACGATGGCGTTGTACACCGGCTTGCCGGTGGTCTTGTCCCACACCAGTGCGGTCTCCCGCTGGTTCGTGATCCCGAGGCCGGCTATGTCGTCGGTGCCGGCGCCCGCCTCGTTCAGCGCCTCTTCCAGCACCTCTTGGCAGCGAGCCCAGATCTCCTTGGCATCGTGCTCGACCCAGCCCGGCCGGGGGAAGTACTGGGTGATCTCCCGGTAAGAGACGTCGACCACCCGGCCCCCCTCGTCCACCGCCAGGGCCCGTACCCCGGTCGTCCCGGCATCGATGGAGATCACGCAGGCCACGGCCGGGGACGATACCGGCGCCGGGACCTCCCCGATCGGGACCGCCCCCACCGGGCCGTCGCTCCCGCGCCACCGGGCCGCCCGCACGTGACCGGCCGCACGAATGGGAACTTTCGCGAACGGGCGGTCACCAGGGTCGACGCGGGCCGTCTGGCGTTGACAGCCTCGTAACTACAGTGTTGTAATGTCTACCGCATCTCGTGGGTGAGGGGCGGGGCGACCACAACATCTTGTGGTTTGAGCGGATTTCCCCGCGCCCTAGGCTGGGACCGAGGAAGGGTGGAAAAGAACAATGGCAATTGCTCCGCAGAGGACCGCCATCGGCATCAGGCGTCACTTCACCACCGAAGGCGTCCATCCCTACGACGAGGTCGTCTGGGAGCGGCGCGATTCGCGCATCACCGACTACAGAGACGGCTCCGTGGCCTTCGAGCAGCTTGATGTCGAGGTCCCCACCACCTGGTCCCTGAACGCCACCAACATCCTGGCCCAGAAGTACTTCCGGGGCACCCCCGGCACCGACGAGCGCGAGACCTCTCTCCGTCAGGTCATCGACCGGGTGGTCGACACCACCACCGAGTGGGGCCTGAAGGACGGCTACTTCGAGGACGCCGAGGAGGCCCGGGCCTTCTCCGACGAGCTCAAGCACGTTATCGTCCACCAGAAGGCCGCCTTCAACTCGCCCGTCTGGTTCAACATCGGCGTGAAGGGCGTACCCCAGCAGGCGAGCGCTTGCCAGCCCTACGACGCTTTGGTCAACACACCGGCCGGACCGGTCCCCATCGGTCGCCTGGTGCAGGACAACGCCGTTGGTACGAAGGTGCTCGACGCTCAGGGGATCACGCGCGTCTTGGCCGTCAAGCACAACGGTCAAAAGCCGGTTCTCCGTGTACACACCAAGGCCGGTCATGCCCTCGACGTCACCGCCGACCACCTCGTCTGGAGGGCGAGTGATGCCGACTATGGCCGCTTCGTCCCCGCCGGTGAGCTCCGACCCGGCGACAAGTTGGTCTGGTGTCGCAGCGAGTCATTCCGTGACAGCCAAACCCGTTCAGAGGACGTTGAGATCGAGCGCATCGAGTCGATCGGCGAAATGGATGTGTACGACATCCAGACCGAGAGCGGTGAGTACCTCAGCAGCAACCTGAGGGTCCACAATTGCTTCATCCTGTCCGTCGACGACGCCATGGACTCGATTCTCAACTGGTACCGCGAAGAAGGGATCATCTTCAAGGGCGGTTCGGGCGCCGGCGTGAACCTGTCTCGCATCCGGGCCTCGGTCGAGAACTTGAACGGTGGGGGAACAGCATCAGGCCCGGTCTCGTTCATGCGCGGTGCCGATGCCTCGGCCGGGACGATCAAGTCCGGAGGAAAAACACGCCGGGCGGCGAAGATGGTCATCCTCGACGTCGACCATCCCGACATCGAAGACTTCATCTGGTGCAAGGCCCTCGAAGAGAAAAAGGCGCGTGTGCTACGCGATGCCGGGTTCAACATGGACCTCGACGGTTCGGACGCCTTCTCCATCCAGTACCAGAACGCCAACAACTCCGTCCGCGTCACCGACGAGTTCATGCAGGCTGTCCTCGACGATGCCGACTGGGACCTGATCGGACGCATGGACCGGACCCCGGTACGCACCGTGCGGGCCCGTGACCTCTACCGCCAGCTGGCCAAGGCCACCTGGGAGTGCGCCGACCCCGGCATGCAATTCGACACCACCATCAACAAATGGCACACCGCCCCGAATGCCGGACGGATCAACGGCAGTAACCCGTGCTTCCCCGGTAGCGCTCTGGTGCACACCGACAAGGGCCTGATCCGATTTTCCGAGCTGTTCGACCGGGCCAACCGGGGCGAGGCCTTTGGTGTCTACACACATGACGTCACCAATCCGGACGCTCCGGTCGAGCGGCTCGAGCTGACCTCTCCCGAGGCGCTCATGATCACCGGCTTCAACGACATCGTGCGCCTGCGCTTCGACAACGGCATGGAGCTGCGCTGCACCCCGGGCCACCGGATCTTCACCCTCAACCGTGGCTACGTCGAGGCCAAGGACCTGACGACCGAGGACGACGTCAAGGTGCTCGATATTCCGGCGCCGGCGGTCAACGCTGATCTCGGGCTTCCCGTCTCCGTCGACCCCGACGATTACCGGCAGAAGGGGGACCACGACGGCTTGCTGCGCCTTCCCGAAGAGTGGACGGCCGAGTTCGCTCACTACCTCGGCTGGCTCATCGGTGACGGCAGCACTTCGGGTTCCACGACCAGCACGATCTACGGCAGCGCCGAGGACCGCACCGAGGTTCTGCCCCGCCACACCGAGCTGATCGAGTGGATCAACGGCGATCGCCCGTTGAAGCTGTCCGAGCAGGCCAACGGAACCGCCCAGTTGCGGGTGTCCCGTCGGCGCTTCAAGGGGTTCTTGGAAGCCCTCGGTGTCCGATCGGTCCGCGGTCCGCAGAAGTCGGTCCCCTGGTCCATCGAACAAGCACCGCCCGCCGCCGTGTCATCGTTTCTCCAGGGCCTGTTCGACGCCGACGGCTGCGTGGTGGTGAACCGCGACAAGGGTTCGTACGTCGGTCTCGGATCGACGTCACCCGAGCTGCTGCGAGGCGTACAGAAGCTCCTCACCACCTTCGGCGTCTACAGCCGTATCTGCAAGACCCGAGGTGAGAGTGAAACGGGGGCATTCAATTACACCGCCAAGGACGGGACCACCCGGAATTACGGGTCCAAGGCCATGTACGACCTGCGGATCACGTCAGGGTCGATCACCGGATTCGCCCAGCACATCGGTTTCACACTGAGCCGCAAACAAGCGCTCTTGCGCGGCCTTCTGCTCGAAGGTCCGAAGGGCTTCTACGACGTCCGGCGCACGGCTCGGCTGGTGGAGCGGAGCGACGACGGTATCGAGCTCACGTACAACCTCTCCGAGCCCCGCAACCACTCGTACGTTGTCGACGGGATCGTCGTGCGCAACTGCAGTGAGTACATGCATCTCGACAACTCCGCCTGCAATCTGGCCTCCATCAACCTGCTCAAGTACCTCCGCGCTGACGGCTCTTTCGACACCGACGGCTTCGCAGCGACGGTGGAGGTCGTCTTCACCGCCCAGGAGATCCTCGTGGGCAATGCCGACTACCCGACGGAGAAGATCACCGAGAACTCTCGTCGCTACCGGCAGCTCGGTCTCGGTTACGCCAATATCGGGGCGCTGCTGATGGCGCAGGGACTTCCCTACGATTCCAACGAAGGCCGGGCCTGGGCCGCGTCCATCACGGCCCTCATGACCGGTCACGCCTATGCCACGTCGGCCCGCACCGCCGCGCGGATGGGTCCCTTCGCCGGCTACCACGCTGACAGCGAGGCCATGCAGAACGTTCTCCGCATGCACCGAGCCGAGGTGGCCAAGATCGACGAGGAACTGGTTCCTCCCGAACTTCTCTCCGCCGCCCAGGAAGCCTGGGACAACGCCGTCGAGCTCGGCGAGCGTCACGGTGTGCGCAATTCGCAAGCCTCGGTCCTGGCTCCGACGGGGACCATCGGTCTCCTCATGGACTGCGACACCACCG
>PKWD01000401.1 GCA_003131945.1 Acidimicrobiaceae bacterium | reverse complement strand
AGCCCGGCGTCGAGCGCGCTGACCCGCGAGCTGCTCGCGTGGGAGCCGACCGGGCCCAGCCTCCTCGAAGATCTCGAGCAGGATCACTATTACCGCTAAGAGAAACTCATGATGCAACCGCACTCCGCCCTATAAATGCCGCCGATACCAATCAGACGGACCTCGGATCCCTATCGGCATCGCGTCACGCCTGAATGCTGCCGCCTCGGTGGTTCGGCGCCAGATTCATAGTCTGAAGCGCCGACCGATAACGCCGCCCCGCAGTGGATGCACGCACGTACTTCAACCGATCGCTGCCGGGTACACGCGAGTTGTTGCGTGATCATGCATTGCTTGACCCGCTCGATATCGTCGGTCTTTGTCGATCCCGTCTCTCCCCCTACGGATGGATGAGCTCGACGTGGCGGCCGCTGGCGATGGCCAAGGGTTTCAGGTCCACTGGGTCGGTAGTGACGATTTCGTCACCGTCGTGAGCGATGAGGACGATTGAGGCATCGATGAGATCCGCTTGCTGGCTGGCGGCCAGGAGTTCACCGGCTGCCCTTCCGAGGCTCTCGTCGAGTGGCCGGACTTCGATCCCATCCAGAGCCTGAGATAGGCGAGCCTGGCGCGGTCCTCCCCGCCACATCTGGCCCAAAACGGCGGCGTTGGTCAAGGGGACCTCGCCTCGTAAGCAGGCCGACTTGAGCCTGACCCAGCTGGCGCGCTCATCACGTTCGAGGGACATCAGGCCACCTGCGTCGAAGACCAGGGTCATGCCGCCCCTCGTCGAGTTCGTTTGCTTGGCGGCTTCGAAGCGCGGCTAGGACCTCGTACGACCTCAGCCGACTCTCGGTCGCGGCGAGCCTGGGCCGTCATCTCGTCAGTTGTGATCTCCCCATGTGTCGCCTCGTAGGCCCTAATGGCCTCAGACAGCGACTGCAGCCGACGATCACGGAGGGCTCGGTCCACAAGGGCGGCGTTCACCCACGCACTCAACGAGTCCGCTAGCCCGTCGGCAACAGCTTGGTTCCCGGCCTCCACCAGGTCGGGGTCTACCGTGACCGTGAGTCGTTCCTTTCGCGCTGTCATACTATCATTCTTACTCCGCTCATACTTCTATGGCAACCCGGATCAAGGGCTCGGGCGTAGATCTCGGCTCGCTGACCCCTGACGCGCCTCTGATCACAGGGTCAGTGGTAAAGCGGTGCGTGGGTGCGCTGGCAGAGAAAAAGGGTCGCGCACAGATCGGTGTTTCGGCCGTTACGAGATAATCGCCGGTGGCCGCTCGATTTAACCGGCGTGCCATCAATGGCGACGTCCAGCAAGACCCCTCGGTATTGCCGGGAGTGGTGAGGTCAGAACTGGCCCTGACCGACGAGACCGCGCTGTATCGCGCCGTGCCGGCGATCCCGACCGGGTCGCCGTCAGACCGAGGCATCATCACTGGCATCACTTACAGCACCAGGTCCAGGGTATACGCAGCCCCCTGGTAGCTCACATTTCCGTGCGTAGCGAGAGCCCCCTAGGGGAGATCAGTCCGAGCCAAATGCCTCTAGAGGCCATCTCCGCTCGCTTCGGCAGGTCATTCCGGTCCTCGCGTACCCTGGTGTCTTCCGGGCGGAGGATGTTCCATGGCCATCCAGAGCGCAACGATCCTGTTCACCGACGTCGTGGGCTCGACGGAGTTGTCGCCGCGACTGGCGCCTGACGCTGTTGAGGAGATCTGCCACAGACGACGCCGGCAGGTGAGAAGCACCGAGCGACCCTCATGGTCCAAGTGAGCGAGTCGAAGAGGGGCTGATGGACGACGAGATGAACGGGTGGGCTCCAGCGCTCGAGGAGATCGCGCGGCGCAAGTCCGAAGCTCGGTCGATGGGAGGAGAGGCCCGTCTGGACCGTCAGCGACAGCGGGGTCGGCTCAACGCTCGCGAGCGCCTGGCCACTTTCTTCGACCCCGACACGTTCTTCGAGATTGGCAACCTGGTCGGCACTACCCAAGAGCCTCCTGTTCCCGGCGACGCTCTGGTGGCTGGATTCGGTCGGGTCAACGGCCGGGCGGCGCTGGCTGGCGCCGAGGACGTGACTGTGCTCGGTGGTTCGATCGGCTCCGGCGCGTCGGACAAGCGCTACCGCTTGTGTCAGCTCGCCCTTCAGGAGCGGGTGCCACTGGTGATGATGCTTGAAGGTGCTGGCCACCGCGTCACCGACTCGGCGGTGGGTCGCCGTCCGGGTGACCTCATGGGCTTGGTTGAGCTGTCGGGACGGGTACCGATGGTCTGCCTGGTGCTCGGCGCCTCGGCCGGTCACGGCGCGCTCACCGCCCCCTTGTGCGACTTCGTGGTGATGACCGAAACCGCATCGATCTTCGCCGCTGGGCCACCACTTGTGAAGTCGGCAACAGGGGAGGACGTCACCAAGGAGGTGCTCGGCGGTCCCCGGGTAGCGGTCGATACCGGGGGTGTGGTGCACAACGTGGTGACCGACGACGTCGAGGCGATTGGCCTCGCCCGTCGATACCTCGCCCACTTTCCCCTCAACGGCTGGGAACAACCACCGTTTCGTGATGGTCCGGACAGTGGACGACGCCAAATTGACATCCTCGAGCTGATCCCCCCCGACCCCCGCCGCCCCTATCCCATCCGACCCGTGCTCGCACGGCTGGTCGACGACGGCGAGATGCTCGACGTGCAACCCCATTTCGGTCGTTCGATCGTGACAGTGCTCGCTCATATCGGAGGGCGCAGTGTTGCCATTGTCGCCAACGACCCGAGCGTGTTGGCCGGAACGATCGACAGCAACGCCGCCGACAAGGCCGCCCACTTCCTTGACGTGGCCGGAGCGTTCGGGCTGCCGTGCATCTTTTTGGCCGACAACCCGGGCGTGCTGGCCGGTACGAATGCCGAGAGACAAGGCATCCTCCGTCACGCGGCACGGATGTTTGCCGTGCAGCACCGACTGCAGGTGCCAAAACTTCACGTCACCATCCGCAAGGCCTTCGGGTTCGGCTCCTCGGTCATGGCCATGAACCCCTTTGACGGCCAAACCATCACCCTGGCCTTCCCTTCGATCACGCTTGGTGCTCTCCCGGCCTCGTCCGAAGGAAGCGCCATCGTGGATCCCGAGGAACGGGCGCGGGTGGCCGCTGACCAGGCTCGGGCATCGGTGACCGCCGGTGCACGACTCTCCTACGACGACGTCATCGATCCCCGCGAGCTCCGCAACGCCCTCATCGCCGGCCTCAGCCTCGCCGAAGGTCGCGACCCTGCCTCCCGTAGACCCCTGCCGGTGGGAATCCTGCCGTGAAAGGCTGCGTCTCACACGACCCTTGGCCGGGCCTTATCGGTCGACAACTTGTATGTCCCGGCATTGACCTGGACAATGTGTGAGGGAGACAAGAATTCGGGGAACACGGGGGATGCCTTGCACAACTCGATCGAGACGGCGGTGCCAAGTTGTTTCGCCCCGGACGTTTTGGAGGGCCAGGTGGCGTTCGTAACTGGGGGTGCCACCGGGATCGGCAAAGAGATCTGCCGGATTCTCGGTGCTCATGGCGCTCGCATCACCATGGCCAGCCGAAAACGCGACAATCTCGAAGCTGCAGTCGACGAGCTCCGTGCCGAGGGTGTGGACGCGACGTTTGGCGTCTGCGATGTCCGCGACGCCCAGGCGGTGAAAGGCGTGATCGACCAGGTCGTAGCCGACTACGGCAGGCTCGACATCGTGGTCAATGACGCCGCTGGTAATTTCCCTGCGCCGATGTCGAAGATCTCGCCAAATGGCTTCAAAGCAGTAGTCGACATCGACCTGCTTGGGACCTACAACGTGACACGGTTTGCGTTCGACGCGTGGCTGCGGGACCACGGGGGGAACATCATCAATATCAGTGCTCCCTTCGAGCAGAGGGGTGTCGTCTACCAGTCGCACGTCGCGGCGGCGAAGGCGGGGGTCGACTCGCTAACTCGGACCTGCGCCGTCGAATGGGGTCCATACGGAATACGGGTCAACGCCATCGCGCCTGGTTCGATTAATGCCACAGAGGGCGTCCGTCGCTTCGCCGAAGCCGTTCCATCCGGACAGACGCTACCTTCGAGCCCGCTCGGCATGCACGGCCAAGGCTCGGACATTGCCTATTTGGCTCTTTTCCTGTGCAGCCCAGTGGCCCGCTTCATTTCAGGGCAAGTGATCGCCGTGGACGGAGCCACCTCGGCGGACCTGCTGAAGATGCAGGCGGGGCAGATCTAGCCACATCGGTCAGGGCTGTCCGGCGCCCCGCGCCACCGAACACAGGTCACGCGATCGACGTGGGCGGTCTTGGGACCCACACCAGCGTGCAGGAGATGACTCGCCCGCCACCCCGGGAAGTACACGAAATGCCGGCCTGCGGGCCGGGCATTTTGCTTTGGAAGCGATCGACTTCTCGTGCCCGGACACGATGCTGTGGCCCCGAAGGACACTGTTTGTTGGGAAGGCTGCTGATCAGTTAGTCAGGCGGACCCGTGGCGTTGGCGGGAATGATTTCGCCGTCCCGCATAATGCAATCGCCCCCACGTCCCCTGGCGGCGCTTGGCCCGTTGGAGAGGTTTGACCTCGTCCTAAGCTTGTTAGGCCCGGAAGCGGTCCAGGTTGGAAGTGGCGATAGCGAAGCCGAGCAAGACGGAGATCTTGGTCCGGCCGAACACCCCCAGCACCGACGATGATCACCCTCCCTGGCGCCGAGACTCTAGACAGGACACCTCCGATGTCGGATTGCCGTCACCAACCGACGGCGGCAAGAAACGATCAGACAACCCACCCATGCCCGAGAATTGCGTCATGAAAACGCACTGTCCAAGTGGATTGTGACACCACCCAGAACGCAGACGCGCAGCGTTGGAGCGACGGTCTCGCCTATAAGCAGGCCGCCGTGAAGATGGACGCCGAGTTCCAATGCCTGATCGACGGTTGAGATCTGTCACGCCGGTTCGAACTGCGGGAGATTGCGCCCATCGGACAACCCCTCCCACGTGATCTTGACCCGCATCCCCACCCGGACCTCTTGCGGAGGACATCCCACCACGTTGGACATCATCCGCACGCCCTCGTCGAGGTCGATCAGGGCGATCGTGTAGGGCGGAGTGAGGTTGGAGTTCTGCGGGTTGTATTCCACCGTGAATGTGTAGACAGCCCCGCTACCAGCGGAGGGACGCCACTCCAGGCGGCTGCCGAGGCAGCGGGGACATACCTCGCGCGGGAAGAAGATCGCGTGCCCGCAGTCACTGCACCATTGCAGAAGGAAGCGACGCTCACGCGTCGCCTCCCAGAAGGGGGCGGTGGTCGGGGTGACGGGTGGCTCGAACCTCCGGGGTTGTTCGGTGGTCTGGGTCACAGCGTCGCCTCCGTTCCCAACACGATGGTGGACAGGCACGAGAGGACCATCCCCGAGCCGTGGGCCACGGCAACGTCGGCACCGCCGACCTGGCGGGCCCCGCACTCGCCGCGAAGCTGTCGGACGGCCTCAACCAGAAGGAACATTCCGTACATGCCGGGATGGGTGAAGGAGAGGCCCCCACCGTTGGTGTTCATCGGCAGCGCCCCGCCGGGGCCGGTCTTACCGTCCTCCACGAAAGGGCCGCCCTCGCCCTTGGCGCAGAAACCGAGGTCCTCGAGGTGCAGGAGAGCGGTGATGGTGAAACTGTCATAGCCCATGAGAACGTCCACATCGTGCGGCTTGATGCCGGCCATGGCGAAGGCGTTGGCTCCCGACACGGCACCGGGGGTGACGGTGAGATCCGGCATCTGGCTGATCATGGAATGGTCGTGACATGTCCCAGCACCGAGCACGTAGACCGGAGGCTTGGCCAAGTCCCTGGCCCGTTCGGCGCTCGTCATGACGAAGGCGCCGGCGCCATCGGTCACGAGGCAGCAGTCGAGGAGGTGAAGCGGTGAGCTCTGGAGGGGAGATGCCAGCACGTCGTCGACGGTGATCGGTTCCCGGTAGCGGGCTTTGGGATTCATTCTGGCCCATTCACGGGTACTCACGGCGATCTGGGCCAGCTGTTCGGATGTCGTCCCGTACTGGTGCATGTGTCGGGTGGCAGCCATTGCGTAGGGACCCATGGGCATCCGCAGCCCGAAGGGCAGCTCCCACTCGGCGGCGGGATTGGGTCCCATCATCGGTCGCCAACCCGGCCCACCTCTGCGTCGAGTGCGATCGCTGCGGGGGGTCGAGGCGTAGACACCGATCACCACCTCGCAGAGCCCGGCGGCGATGGCGGCGGCAGCGTGCTCGACATGGACCTCGTAGCTGGATCCGCCTGTATTGGTCGAGTCGGTGAAGCGTGGGTGGATACCCAGATACTCGGCCATCCCGATAGACGATGTTGCGTGCGTCACGCCATCAACATCGGACAAGGACAGGCCGGCGTCGGTAAGAGCCTCGCAGATCATGGCCACTTCGAGTGCCCGGCCGGTTCGATCCAGTTCGCCCGTGGGGGAGGCGTCGTCCGCCACACCCACAAGCGCTGACGCGCCTCTCAGACTTGCCACACTCATCCCCCCGGTCGGGCCATTATGAATAGTCAGTCACGTGAACCGTCAAGTGTCCCGGACCGGACTGGCTCCCTTGAGCGCGGCCGTCCCGGCAGACGCCAGCGATGGCTTCTGACCATCGAGCAAGCGGGCAAGCACCGCGGCCCGCGTCGGAGAAAGTTCCTCGACGACAAAGTCGATCAGTGCCATCTGGGCCGGAGCGAGCATCTCGTACGGTTGGCGAAGTTCAAGCCAGCGACGGAACACGGCCCAGCGGCCCCGTACCAGAGCGGTGGCCACGAGGTGGGCGTAGACATCCTCGACCTCATCGACACCGGCGTCCGCCACAAGGCCCGAGGCCAGGATGGCCTCGCAATCTGCATCAAGTTCGGCCATGAGCGAGCGCAGGACAGGTTCCGGAGCGATCCATCGAGCGCGCCTCTTCGTCCACCGCGCCACCTCCGGCGAGGACAGATGCTTGACGTGGCGGCGCCAGATGTCGAATGTGGAGGCGTCGCGATCAACCACGTCGACATCAGCCTTCAAGCTCTCGGCCCAGTCGACGTTGCGGGCCAAGGCCAATTGGGCCTTCGACTCGAAGTAGCGAAAAAGGGTGGGTGGCGCAACCTCCACCGACTGACAGATGTCTTCGAGGGTGGTTGCGGCGTAGCCCTTCTCAGAAAAGAGCTTTTGGGACGCCGAGATCAGGGCCTCTCTCGTGCGGAGCTTCTTTCGCTCGCGCAGCGGTTGCGGATTCTGGGGAGCCTCAATCACCTGCGGTCGCCGTCCATACTTCGCCCTCCCGGACCGTTCACCGCGGCCAAATCGTGCGTGTTGTGCATCAGGTGAACGTTTGTTAACCACTATCATATATGCAACAATGATGGCCTGGCCACGACCACGGCGTCCCACCGCACAGCCACCGGCACGGTCCACCGGGGTCGTGGGCCCGGGAAGGTGACCCGGACGCGCGGAGGACCTTCGACGAATCGAGACCGACGTGGAGCACCTGTCTATGGCAAGCCCGGTGCGGAAGCGCCGTGTCGATCGGCACCACGCGCCTAAGGGTGGCAGCGGCCGCCTCCCTGATTGACATGATGGACTGGACATGACCGAGACGGCGACATCGACCGACGAGCTGTTGAGCGATCTGCGGGCGTGGTTGAAGCAAAACTGGGACCCCGACCTCACCGTAGGAGACTGGTGGGAGCGCCTCGGCACGGCGGGATGGTCCGCCCCAGGGCTCCCCACCAATGCGTATGGCAAGGCCATTGCTCGGGCGGACGCCGTGCTGGTCGCCGACGAGATCGCCACCTTTGGTGCTCTGGTTGCGCCAGCCGGCCTCGGCCTGCTTCTTGCCGCACCGACCATCGCCGTCCATGGCACGCAGCAGCAGATCGACCACTACGTCCGCGACATCGTCACCGGCCGCAAGGCGTGGTGCCAGCTCTTCAGCGAAC
>PKWD01000461.1 GCA_003131945.1 Acidimicrobiaceae bacterium | reverse complement strand
CGACAGCGCCTATGTCGACAGCCTCGACATGGAGAATGTCCGCGGGTGCGGAGGCGGAGCGGGCGACGTTAGGCCGGACGACCATGGCGAGCCGGGAAACCGGTGCCAGGACCACGCGGGGCGAAATCTCGAATCGAGGAACATCGGACGCCATCTTGGTCACGCGTTCAAAGAGGGCTTCCGGATCACCTAGTTCGGACAGTTCCTCCACCAGCTCGTCCAGCGCAGCGCGTTCGACGTCCACGTCGAAGTCGACCTCGAGCAGACGCAGCAAGGTGACATTGAGATTCCACGGGCCGCTCACACCCAGATCGAAATCCTCGACCGTGCCGGCGATGCGGCCCACCGATGCCTGGCGGAGCACGATGGGAGCGGCCGGGACCGCCTGGCGACCGGTGTCCCATGTGGCCAAGCCCCACGCCACACACAAGGTTCCCGGCGCGCCCTTGTCGATGTCGCGTCGGGCCCGGTAGGAGATCGACCGCACCCGTTTGGCCGCACCCCGCAGCGCGTCGGGGTCCGAGTCGAAGAGCTCGGACAACGGCACCCGCTGTGAATCGAGGAGACGCTCGACGGCCCCGGTGTTGGCGCCCGAGCCCGGCGTGAGCTCGAGCGTGGTCTTGACATCCTTGTGGTACAGAAGCGAATTGCGGACCCCGAAGTCGAGGTGCTCCATTCCCCCCGTCATCACCCCGCCCGCGTCGGGACGCGGGTCGCCGGATGCGGTTGACGGAATCTGACCGCGATCACTCATCGGGCTGTATGGACATCGGACTGGCCTCTGTAGTTCGAGCTCGCCCCCACGAGCACCGCTGCTTCAAATGGTACGCGCTGTAGGCACAATTTCCCAACGCGTGAACAACTTCGTCCCGACGCCTCCCGACCCGCTCAGACACCGTCTGACCAGCTCTGTCACAGGAGTGAACAAAGTGTCCANNGGATGGGATATGACGGGCGCGTCAGTCGGCCGCCGTGGTGGCGGGAAAGCCCCATGGGAGAATGGGCCGTGGACCTGACGACGACCAGGTGGCGTTGCCGGTCGTCGGCTCTGTCGTTGTCATGTGGACTCGCTGTCTCCCTCCTGGCCGTCCTGGCCGCTGCCTGCGGCGGAAGCCCGTCGCGCACCGCCACGGGAACGACGACGACGAAGGCCCCGCCGTCGACCACGACGACCACGATCCCGTCGCCTTGGTCCGCTCCATCGGCCGCCGTCGGCGGCCCCCATCCGATCACCGCTGTGTCGTGCCCGAGCCAGACCTTCTGCCTGGGCCTGAACGCGGCCGACACCGCCTACCGCTACAACGGAAGTGCGTGGTCGGGGGGGCTACCTGTCACCACCGGTGGTCCGGCCCCGACGCCGGCGACGGCCGACCTCAGCTGCACGAGCCCGAGCTTCTGCATGGCTGTCCCCGGGGGCAACGAGGTCGTCATGTGGAACGGATTCTCGTGGACCGGTGCCCAAACCCTTGGAGGGGCTCAGGGCCTGCAGGCGCTGGCCTGCGCCAATGGCGCCTTCTGCGTCACCGTCGACGGCGAGGGCGACGCCTACTTCTACAACGGCCGCTGGTCGTCGGCCGTGAACGCCTGGGGCGGCCCGAGCTCCATCTCCTGCGTCAACACGACCTTCTGCATGGCCACCACCGGGGGAACCTCACAGTGGAACGGGCAGGTCTGGTCGACGCCCCAAGACGTCGACATCTCGGGCCAACTCGACGCCGTCTCCTGCGCCACTCCCGGCTTCTGTGTGGCCGCCGACTCCGTCGGGAACATCCTGGCCTGGAACGGCTTCTCCTGGTCGGTGCCGGAACCGGTCGATCCGTCGGTCGCCGGGGCCGCCCTCGGGAGCAACGCCATCACCTCGCTGTCCTGTGTCGGCACCACATTCTGCGTGGCCGTGGACAGTGGGGGAAAGACGCTCTCCTTCAACGGCACCACCTGGTCGAAGCCCTCGGACATCGACGCCAAGACCGGTCTGGTGGCCGTCTCCTGCGCCACCAAGACGTTCTGCCTGGCCGTGGACAAGCTGGGGCGCGTACTCACCTACAGTTGAGACGACCTCGCCCACCGTTGTCGGGGCCTACAACCTGTAGATGAAGGCCGTTCCGGCACCGGCTGGGACTTGGTCGGCGCTGACGATGGCCGTCGTGCCCGACAGGTAGGCGGAGTACCCGAACTCGTTGGCCGTACCGCCGTCGCCATCGGTCAGCTCGGACTGCTGGGACCACTTGGAACCGCCCTTGAGCTTGAACACGTAGGCGGCGCCGCTGTGGGCGTTGGTCTGCTCGGCGCCCACCAGTACCGTCTTGCCCGACACGCCGACCGCCCATCCGAAGCAGTCATTGGCTCCGCCGTCGGACGCCGTCAACTCGTCCACCTGCTTCCAGGTGGCCCCGGAACCGGTGAAAACGTAGACGGCGCCCTGCTCGTTGTCGTGGCCCGGGGCTCCGGCCACGATGCGCTTGCCCGAGATGGCCACCTTGTCCCCGAAATAGTTCTCGGTCTCGCCATCGGATGCCCACAGTTCGGCCTGCTGGGTCCAGGTGCCCCCGGAGTCGGTGAAGACGTAGATGGCCCCGGTGTCGTTGTGGGCCTTGACGGCGCTGACCACGAGCTGCGAGCCCGACAGGGTCATCGACCAGCCGAACATGTCGGAGACCCCGGCATCGTCGGCGATGAGCTTCTGCTCCTGGGTCCAGCTGCCACCGGCGTCGGTGAAGACGTAGACCGCCCCCTTGCTACCGCTGTAGCCCTTGGCTCCCACCATGACCGAGGAGCCCGACGTCACCACCGAGTACCCGAACTTGTCGGCACCATCACCGGTACCGTCCGTGTCGAGCAGCTCGGCCTGTTGTGTCCAGGTGCCACCCGAGTCGGCGAAGACGTAGGCGGCCCCGATCCCGTTGTAGTAACCGGGTGCCCCGACGGCGATGGTGGAACCCGAGATGTTCACCGACCAGCCGAACTCGTCACCCGAGTTGGGGTCGGAGGCGGTCAGCTCGGCCACCTGGGACCAGGTACCGCCCACCTTGGTGAAGACGTAGGCGGCTCCGGTGTAGGAGTTGGCGTAGGGTGCACCGACCACGGCCGTCGATCCCGACGCCGACACCGACCACCCGAAGGCGGCACCCGTCCAGGCGTCGGAGGCGTAGACCTCGGAGAGCGGGGTGGGGTTCTTGATCTTGGCCGCCGCTGGGAGCTTCGGGGCCGCAGCGAGGGCACGACCGGCGGCCTGAGCCGTCGATCCGAGAAACAGGACGAGGGATCCCGCGAGCGCCACGATGACACTGAAGAGCACCGTGGACATCACGGCGCGGCGGTTGCGTGGCACTTTTTCCCTCCCCCCTGGGTTCAGATCTGTTCACTTGTCGCGGGTCCCGCCTGTTCGCCGCTGATCGTCTCACATCTCTTCGTGTCACGCTCGGGCGGGGCGATGTGTTCATGTTCGGTTGGTTCCTCTCAAGAGTCGGGAAGGGGGGCGCNNCGTTGCCGTCGTCGTCCAGGGTCGTCTGCGCCTCTGGCCCTGTGTTGGGTCCTGGCGTGTCGAACGCCGGAGGACCCGGGTTGTTGAAGACGGTGGTACCGAAGTTCCCCGCCTCCCAACGCCAACCCTCGCCACAACGGGCCTCGAGCTGCGAGGAACCGATCTCCACGGTCTGCTCGGCGTACACCGGGTTGTCCTCGACGTAGAACACGGCGTAGACATCGGAGTTACCGCTGGGGCCGTTGCGGCCGAACGAGGTGTCACCGGTCTCGACCTCGGCGGCCGGGTACCCGGTCACGCCGGCAGTGGTCGGAACAGGCGGGTTCGCCACCAGCTCGGTGAGAGCGGTGAGGTACGGAGCCTGCTCGAGGTCGGCCACGATAAGGCTCGTCCCGGGAGCGCAGTCGATGGCGTCCACAACCACGGTGGCGTTGCCGTCATCGTCCAAGACCACTGTGGTCTCGTCGAAGTTGAAGTGCGGCGGAAGCCCGTGCTGCACATCCTCGAAGCTCACAGCGAGGCATGACGACACCAGCTGCGACGAGGAGATGCTCACCACGTCACCGGCGAAAGACGCAAGCGTCTCCACCTGGATGACGGCGTGAATCTCGGACTGTCCGGTCTCCACCAACGGGTTCGGGGAGGCGGTGACGATGATGTTCGTGGTCGGTGGGGGAGTCCCGCCGGTTCCACCACCTTTTGTCGAACCAAGGCACTTGGCCCGATTCGGGTGCTTGGTGCAGTTGGGAGCGGCCTTGGTCTTCGCCGAAGCGACCCCGGCCATGCCCAAAAGCGGCATGCTCACTACGACGGTTAGTGCTACCAACCGTGCAAGACGACTGTGTCGGACGTTCATGTGATTCCTGCTCCTTGTCGACGGTGTTGTCGGTGGGAGGCCTACGTCCAGGGGCCGCCGTAGCTTCGCCCTCCCTCGCGAGCCTCCTCTTCGGGCCCACGTACAGTGCATTGTTCATGGTCAAGGGCATGAGCAACATCACCACTTTTAGGGATCTTGTTGTGAGAATCTTGTCCAGATTCACCACTATTAGTGGGCGAGAACGTACTATTCGTCAGAATCGATGACTATCGACCACGAACGGAGAGAGATCGAATCGTCAAAGTGGCAAAAGGTCGACTACTCACAGTGTTTCCAGCCTGTTTCGCAACCACCCAAACGTGGGTGTTACGCCACCCTGAGCGGGAACTACCGAAAAGCGGGGCAACGCCGAGGGCACCCGATGACCTCAAGACGAGGTGATGGTATCCCTGTCGGTGGCGCTGACCGCTCCGCCGGCCGGGGCCAGAGGATTGGTGTTGGTGAAGCCGCTCGGCGGCGTCAGGGTGACCGTGTTCGACACGGTGCCCGTGGCCGAGGGATTGAGGGTGGCCACCACGGTGTAGGTGATGGAGCCCCCGGCGGGAATGGTCACGACGTCGACGATGCTCCCGGATCCGGACGGGGTGAAGCCCGTGGCTCCCCCGGCGCCGGTGGCCGTGTAGGCATCCGAGCTAATGGTGCGATTGAAACTCGCCGGGTCGAAGATGGCTGTGCCCGTCACGGTACTCGGCCCGGTATTGGCGGCGGCAATCGTGTAAGTAACTGAGGAGCCCACTGCGGCCGAGCCGACTGCACCGGTAACAGAAGAGCCCCCGTCGTTGTCCGACATAGTAATTGTCACGTCGCCTTGCGCACCCAGAGAGTCGGTGTCCGTGGCGCTCACGGTCGAGGCGTCCGAGGCGGAGGCAGTGGCAGTGTTCGTATAAGAGGTCCCGGTGGCGCCTGCGGGGACCGTGCCCGAAAGCTCAAGAGCGATCTGTTGATTGGCCGCCAGTGATGGCAGGCTCCAGGTGGCATTGGTCGAGTTGAAAGTCACACCGGCTGGAAGGTTCGGGCTCGAGATGTTGGTGAATCCCTGGGCCGGCAGGGTATCGACCACGGTCAGGTTCGAAGCGACAGAAGGCCCGGAGTTGGAAACGACGATCGCGTAGGAATCGGGGCTGCCGGGGCCGACCGAGCTGACGTTGTCCGTGTTCGTGATGGTGAGGTGGCCCTGTGACAACGTGTCGGTGTCGGTGGCACTCACTGCTCCTCCGCCCGTGGTCAGAGGGTTGGTGTCGGTGAATCCCGACGGAGGCGTGAGTGTGACCGTGTTCGACAGAGTGCCCGTGGCCGAGGCGCTGATGGTGGCCACAACCGTGTAGGTGACAGAACCACCTGCCGGGATGCCCACAACATCAGAGATGCTCCCGGACCCTGAAGGACTGAAGCCTACGGCGCCACCAGATCCGGTGGCCGTCCAAGTGTCCGAGCTGAAGGCATGATTGAAACTGATCGGATCGAAGATCGCCGTTCCGGTCACATCGCTGGGACCCAAGTTCGAGGCCACGATCGTGTA
>PKWD01000291.1 GCA_003131945.1 Acidimicrobiaceae bacterium | reverse complement strand
CGTCGGCGCCGAAGCCGAGGCCGAATCCGATCGGCTGGCATTGCTCGAGAACAGGGGCGATGACGCCAACCACAGTGCGGCCAAGGTCGAGATCATCCGCAAGAAGATGCACGAGGACCAGGCCGACACCCGGTAAGCGTCCCCGAGGGCCCGGTGTGTCAGTAGGCGCGGCCCACCACTGCCTGCTGGGCGGCAATCGTCGCCGCGTCGTCATCGGCGCCGGGAAGACCTCCGTCGGCCGATTGGATGCAGCGGACCGATATTCCGGCTCTGTTGAGTCTGGTCTCTCCGTCGCCAGCGAGGACGGCCATGGGCACCACGGCGAACCCCGTGCTGGCTGCTTGTTCGGCTTCCTCCAGAGTGGCCACGTCCACGGTATGGGTCCGCCGGAGCTCGAGGGCCTCGTCGAACAGAGCCGCATGGATGGCGTCGAGAGCCCCGGTCACGGCGGCGGCGACGTGCGGGAGCGCCACCGAGGTCTTCGTCCCCGTGTCGCGACGGGCCAGCACGACGGTGCCCTCGGCGAGATCGCGCGGTCCCACCTCGACCCGTAGAGGCACACCCTTCAACTCCCAGTCCACCACCCGGCGTCCGAACGAGGTGTCGGTCCGGGCGTCCAGCTCGACCCTCAGACCGGCATCGCTCAACTCGGCCGCCAGCGCGGCGGCGGCGTCACCGGCGCCGTCATCGGCCCGAGCGAGCACCACCACCACCTGGACCGGGGCCAGACGCGGCGGTAGTCGCAAGCCGTCGTCGTCTCCGTGCACCATGACCAAGGCTCCCATCAGCCGGGTCGACACGCCCCACGACGTCTGCCACACGTAGGACTGAGTGCCGGACTCGTCGAGGTAGGTGATGTCGAAGGCCCGGGCGAAGTTCTGTCCCAACTCGTGGCTCGTGCCCATCTGCAGAGCCTTGCCGTCGCGCATCATGGCCTCACAGGCCCACGTGGTGGTGGCGCCGGCGAAGCGCTCGTTGTCGGTCTTGCGGCCGGTGATGACGGGAATGGCGAGGACGTTCACCATGACGTCCTCGTAGACATCCGACAGGATCTGCAGGGCGAAGTTCCGGGCATCGGCCTCGGTGGCGTGCGCCGTGTGCCCTTCCTGCCATAGGAATTCCGTCGTCCGAAGGAACAGCCGGGGGCGCAACTCCCACCGCACGACGTTGGCCCACTGGTTGATGAGCAGCGGAAGATCACGGTAGCTCTGGATCCACTTGGCGAAGTACGAGTTGATGATGGTCTCGCTCGTGGGCCGCACCACCACGGGTTCCTCGAGCTGCTTGCCCCCACCGTGGGTCACGACGGCCAGCTCGGGACTGAAGCCCTCGACGTGCTCCGCCTCCCGTCGGAGGTAGCTCTCGGGGATGAGGAGCGGGAAGTAGGCGTTTGCCACCCCGGCCGCTTTGATCCGGGTGTCTATCTCGGCCTGCATCCGCTCCCAGATGGCATAGCCGTAGGGGCGGATGACCATCGTGCCCCGGACCGGTCCGTTGTCGGCCAGCTCTGCCTTGGCCACGATGTCCTGGTACCAGCGGGGGAAGTCGATCGACTGGGGGGTGAGGGGGCTCTTGGCCATGTGCCCGCCGATGCTACGGGTTGCTGGAGCGGGGCTCGGAAAACCGACGCGACACTCGGTACGGGAAGTGCGGCCACAGAGCGTTTCTGTGTGTGGACCCTCACTGTGCGAGACGCTCGGACCTGGTCAGGGGCCATCGAGGAGACTGATCGACGGCGGAAAGAGACTGGTATAATCGCTGCGCCGTTCAGACACGGAAGTGGAGTGGTGCGTCGAAGCGTGGGCGGGCAGCCCACGCTTCTTCTTTCATCATGCTGTTCCCGGTGGCGGCCGGTATGGCCCGGGCCATCAGGGGTCCGGAGTGGAGCATGGAAAGGAGGTGGCGACCAGGTGGGTGACGAGCTTACGGACCTCTTGGCGTCCACCCTGGCTCCACTCGGGTTGGAACTGGTGGACATGGAACTGCGATCGGGGACCGTCAGGGTCGTGGTCGACCGCGGCGATGGCGCCGATCTGGAGATGATCGCCGAGGCCACACGTGCCGTGTCCGCCGTGCTCGACACCCACGATCCCATGCCCGGGCAGCACTACACCCTGGAGGTCTCGAGTCCCGGGGTCGAGCGGCCACTGAGGACGCCGGGGCACTTCGTTCGGGCCGTGGGCGAGACGGTCACCATCCGCACGACGACGGGGAGTCAAGGCGATCGTCGCGTCACGGGTCGAGTGGCCTCGGCCGACTCCGATGGATTTGTCCTTGAGGGTGACGATCTGCCCGAGGGTGGGCGACGCTTCTCGTACGACGAGGTGGAGCGGGCCCGCACTGTCTTCGAATGGGGCGGCAAGCCGCGCCCTTCGAGTGGTCGCCGTCACGGTTCCGCGCAGCACCGAGCGGTTCCCTCACCACGTGGTGCCGACAGGGAGAAGGTCACGACCTCATGAGCACGAACTTCGAATTTCTCGACGCCCTCGGACAGATCGCGCGCGACAAGGGCATCTCGGTCGAGACGTTGTTCGACGCCTTGGCCAACGCTCTCGTCGCCGCCTACAAGCGACGGCCGGGCGCCGCCGAGGAAGCCGTCGTCACGATCGATCCCGAGTCTGGGGAGATCCGCGTGTACGGCCAGGAGCTCGACGAGGACGGCAACGTGATCAGGGAGTGGGACGACACTACCGACGACTTCGGTCGGATCGCGGCCCAGACGGCCAAGCAGGTCATCC
>PKWD01000225.1:8856-8983 GCA_003131945.1 Acidimicrobiaceae bacterium | reverse complement strand
TCGCCTTGCACCAGATGAAGTCGGTGACATCAGGGTGGTCGACATCGAGGATGACCATTTTGGCCGCCCGCCGAGTCTTGCCCCCCGACTTGATGGTCCCGGCCGACGCGTCGGCGCCGCGCATGAA
>PKWD01000225.1:0-8750 GCA_003131945.1 Acidimicrobiaceae bacterium | reverse complement strand
GTTGAACCAGACCGGCGAGTTGAACGCCGCCTTTTGGTGGATGATGAGGTGCTTCAGCTCGGCATTGAAGATCTCGGCCTCAACGTCGTCGACGAAGTAGCCGTCCTTGATCCCCCACGCAGTGATGGTGTCGACCACCCGGTCGGCCACCTGCTTGAGCGACCACTCCCGCTCTTCGGTCCCGAGGGTCCCCCGGAAGTACTTCTGGGCCAGGATGTTGGTGGCGTTGAGGCTCCAGGATTCAGGGACCTCGACTCCCAGTTGTTCGAAGGCAACGAACCCGTCCCGGTAGTTGGTGATCCGCGAATCGCGGCGTTCCCAGCGCACCTCGTCGTAGGGGTGCACACCCTCGGTGGTGAAGTGGCGGCGGATGCCGATTCCGACGCGCTGGGGGGCGATGGCCATGGTCCTTGTACTCCTCTGGTTCGTTCTTCGGGTCCGGGTGGGTCGCACGGACGCCCCACCCGGGAAATTATCGGCCTCGGAGAAGACCAAACTGCCCTCCAACCACAATATATTGTGGTTGGCTCACTCCCGAGACACGAGATACTGGGGTCATTACAGCACTGTAGTTACGCCACTGTCAACGTTTCCCCCCTGGGATCGGCCCTGGTCGCGAGCCGTTCGCGAAGGTTTGCACCCGGGACCTCCCCCGCGGCTGGTCGGCCCACCACGGGGCCGTGCCTGGGCCGCCCTATAGGGTCCGGTCGTGGCCTGCGTGATCGCCATCGATGCGGGGACGACCGGGGTCCGGGCGCTCGCCGTGGACGAGTCCGGGGCGGTCATCGACGTCTCGTACCGTGAGCTCACCCAGTACTACCCCCGCCCGGGATGGGTCGAGCACGACCCGATGGAGATCTGGGACTGCGTCGTGGACACCGTGGCCGACGTGGCCGGGCGACGTCACGAGGCGGGCAGCACCGTCGCCGCCATCGGGATCACCAACCAGCGCGAAACGGTCGTCGCCTGGGACCGTGCCTCGGGCCGTCCGCTGCACCGGGCCATCGTGTGGCAGGACCGGCGGACGGCGGGCCGCTGCGCCGAGTTGCGGGCCGCCGGGCAGCTGGCTGTCGTGCGGGAGCGGACCGGGCTCGTCCTCGACCCCTACTTCTCGGCCACCAAGATGTCATGGCTCCTCACCGACGGAGGCGTCACCGACTCCTCCACCCTCGTCCTCGGGACGGTCGACGCCTGGCTCATCTGGAACCTGACGGGGGGCCCGGGGCGGGGTGCGATCGTGACCGATGCCACCAACGCCAGCCGCACCCTTCTCTATGACATCAGGGCCCGGGAGTGGTCGGACGAGCTCGGCGAGATCTTCGGCGTCCCCCTCGGTGCTCTCCCGACGGTCCGGCCGTCGTGCGGGCGGTTCGGGGTCGTGGCCGGGGAGCTGGCCGGCAGGGACTCGCCCCTGGCCGGGGTGGCCGTGAGCGGGGTGGCCGGGGACCAACAGGCGGCGCTGTTCGGGCAGGCCTGCTTCTCCCCGGGGATGGCCAAGGTCACCTATGGGACCGGCAGCTTTGTGTTGGCCAACGTCGGTGAGGCGTGTCCGCCGGCTTCGGAGGGGCTGCTCACCACGGTGGCCTGGGACCTGGGCGAGCATGGCGGCTCGTCACCGGTGGCCTACGCGCTGGAAGGGGCCGTCTTCGTCACCGGGGCCGCCGTGCAGTGGTTGCGCGACGGTCTCGGGCTCATCGAGGAGTCGAAGGACATCGGGCCTCTGGCGGCGCAGGCAGCGTCGAGCGAAGGCGTCTACGTCGTCCCGGCCTTCACCGGGCTCGGCAGCCCGTGGTGGGATCCCTACGCGCGGGGGACCGTCAGCGGTCTCACCCGCGGTGTCGGGGCCGCCGAGATCGCCCGGGCTGTGGTCGAGGCCATGGCCTTCCAGGTGCGCGACGTCGTCGACACCATGGCGCGGACGGGCCGACGCGTCTCCGCCCTCCGGGTCGACGGGGGGGCGTCGGTGATGGACCTCCTGCTGCAGCTCCAGGCCGACCAGGTCCGGGTACCGGTCGAGAGGCCGGCGACGACGGAGACGACGGCCCTCGGAGCGGCCTGGTTGGCCGGGCTGGCCGAAGGGGTGTGGGGATCCCTGGCTGACCTGAGCGCCCTCTGGACTCTGGAGAGAACCTTCACGCCGACGGCGTCGGCCGTCGCCGCCGATGCGGCCCACGCCGGGTGGCTCCGGGCCGTCGAGCGGTCGCTCGGCTGGGCACAGTCACCGCCGGACTGACTCCCGCCCCGGTGCCTGTCGGCGTCAGACGTTGTCGCTCGGGACGGTCATCATGGCCGGGTCGGCCAAGGCGTTCGCCATCAGGTCAGAGGCCAGGCGGGCCACCATCTGAACGACCTCATCGTGCTGCTCCGGCGACCAGCCGCCGAGGAGCTCCTCGAGCCCCAGCCGGCGCGCCGCGGCGAGACGGTCGAGCGCGGCCCGGCCCGTCACGGTCACGAAGAAACACGGTGGGTCGGCATCGGCCCCGGGACGACGCAGCTCGAGCAGACCGATCCGGGCCAGCTCCTCGCCCAGCCGGGTGACCGCCGGCTCCGGGACATGGAGATGCTCGGCCAACTGAGCGGCCGTCTGGTCCTCATGACCGTCGATGCGCAGCAGCAACCAGCAGCCGGCAGGGGACACCTCGAGGGCGGCCTCGTTGGCCAGCCAGCGGTAGATCTCGGCCCGGTTCTCGCGCCGGGCCAGGACGGAGAGGGCGCGGGCGATCTCGTCGCGCGAACTGCTCGTGCTGGGGATGGCCGTCGGTGCCAACGTGTCAGCCGGATCAGTCACCGCCGTGGTGCGGCGCAGTGGTACCTCGGGCAGGATCCAGGTGAGGACGAAGGCGAGAACGGCCACGGGCACGGCGAAGAAAAAGACCGTCCTCAGGGAGTGGGCGTAGCCGGTCACCAGGACTTCGCGCAGCGGAGCCGGGAGGGCCTTCAGCTGCGCCGGACTGACACCGCCGGTCAACGACAGCCCGGCCGGGATCTGGACATGACCGAGCGCATTGCGAATATCGCCGACGAGGGTGTTGGAGAAGATGGCCCCGAAGATGGCCACTCCGAAGGAGGCGCCGATGGAGCGGAAGAAAGTCGTTCCCGAAGTGGCCACCCCGAGGTCCTTGTAGTCCACGGCGTTCTGGACGGCGATGACGAGCACGGGGAGGACCATCCCGATACCGAGCCCGAGCACCACCATGGCGACGGACAGGTAGACGGATCCGGTGGTGGGGCTGATGCGCGACAGGAGGAAGAGGCCCACCGTCATGACGGCCGAACCGACGACCGGAAACACCTTGTAGCGGCCCCAGCGGCTGATGATCTGTCCGGAGCCGACGGATGTGACGAGCAGACCGGCCATGAGCGGTGCCAGCCGCAACCCGGAGATGGTGGGGCTCAGGCCTTTGACCACCTGCATGTACAGAGGCAGGAAGGTGATGGCGCCGAACATGGCGAAGCCCACGACGAAGCCGATGGCCGAGGTGGAGCTGAATGTCCGGTTGTGCAGCAACGGCAGGGGGATGATCGGTTCAGCGGCCCGTCGCTCCACTTGGAGGAAGGCCACGACGAGGACGACCGAGGCCACCCCCATGAGGATGATCGGCGCCGAGAGCCAGGGGTAGGTGTTCCCACCGAGACTCGTGAGCAGGATCATGGCCGTGGCTGCCGCCGCCAGCAGGACGGTGCCGAGGTAGTCGATGACATGGTGGACACGGACCGCCGACGCCGGCAGTACGGCCGACGTCACCACCAAGGCGATGATGCCGATGGGGACGTTGACGTAGAAGATCCAGTGCCATGACAGCTTGTCGACGAAGAAGCCACCGATGAGCGGCCCGAGGACGCTCGAAACGGCGAACACCGAACCGAAGACACCTTGATACCTTCCGCGCTCGCGCGGTGAGACGACGTCACCGACCGATGCCATGGCGCCCACGATGAGCCCACCGGCCCCGAGGCCCTGCACGGCGCGAAAGAGGATGAGCTCGAGCATGTCCCGGCTGAGCCCGGACAGAACCGAACCGACGAGGAAGATGCCGATGGCGGCCTGGAAGAAGAACTTCCGGCCGTACTGGTCGCCGAGCTTCCCCCACAGAGGCGTCGACGCCGTCGAGGCCAGAAGGTAGGCGGTGACCACCCACGTCAGGTGGGACAGTCCGTGGAGATCACCGGCGATGGTGGGAAGGGCCGTGGCCACGATCGTCTGGTCGAGAGAGGCAAGGAGCATGCCGAGGAGCAGGCCCACCATGACAAGGCGGATCTGAGCCTTCGACAGCTGTGGTGGAGTGCCCGCCTGACGGGCCCCGGCCTCGGCTGCATTCACCGACATGGGGGCACACTACCGGTGCCACTTCCCGGAGTTCTGACCCGATGCCCCTTTTCGTGTCGTTCTTCCTACGATGACGGGGCCCGCCACGGAAGGACGATCCCCCCTTGATCCTGCTGTACCTCATCGGCTTCGTGGCCGGGATCGTGGCGGGGATCTCGCCGTGCATCTTGCCGGTGCTCCCCATCGTCCTCGTGGCCGGCGTGGCGGCGCCGGTCAAGAAAACGGGCGCCAGCTCCGGCGCCACGTCGTCGTCCACGTCGGCGCCCATCTCGACAGCGGCCGGGGGCACGACCACAGCGACGGCCGTGGCGGTAGCGACGGAAACGACGCCCACGAGCTACCGCGCCTACGCCGTCATCAGTGGCCTGATCGTGAGCTTCAGCATCATCACGCTGGCCGGCTCAGCCCTGCTGAAAGCCGTCGGCCTGCCCCAGGACTTCCTGCGCGATGCCGGCCTCGTGGTCCTCGGCCTGGTGGCGCTGGGACTGATCATCACCCCCCTGGGTGAGTTCATCGAGCGCCCCTTCGCCCGTTTCGGCCGGCGGCAACCGACGGGGACATCCAATGCCTTCGTCCTCGGCCTCGGACTCGGGGTGCTTTTCACCCCGTGTGCCGGACCGATCCTGACTGCGATCACCACCATCGGCTCTACCAGCCGGGTCGGATTTCCGATCGTCGTCCTCACGGTGGTCTTCGCCTGTGGCGCCGCCGTCCCCCTGCTGGCTTTCGCCCTGGCCGGCCAGAGGGTGGCCGAACGGGTGGCCGCCTTTCGCACCCACGCCAAGCTGGCCCGTCAGATCGGCGGTGTCATTCTGGCTGTCATGACCTTCGTTCTGACCTTCAATTGGGCCGACGGACTGCAGAGGGTCGTCCCCGGCTATACGAGCGCCCTGCAGCGCACCATCGAAGGCGGTTCCTACGCCAAGAAGCAACTCGACACGCTGAAGGGCACCTCGTCGGCGGGGAAACTGGCCAATTGCACACCGGGGACGGCCCTGGTGCGCTGCGGGCAGGCTCCTGCTTTCGTGGGCATCACCACGTGGCTCAACACTCCGGGGGGCAAGCCCATCACGTTGGCGTCGCTACGCGGCAAGGTCGTGCTCGTCGACTTCTGGACCTACTCGTGCATCAACTGCCAGCGATCGCTCCCCCACGTCGAAGCCTGGTACAGCCGCTATCACGTCGACGGGCTCGAAGTGATCGGCGTGCACTCACCGGAGTTCGCCTTCGAGCACGTGGTGTCGAACATCATCTCTGCCTCTCACCAACTGGGGGTGCATTACCCGATCGCCGTCGACAACAACCACGCCACCTTCAACGCCTACAAGAACAACTCCTGGCCGGCCGACTACCTCATCGATGCCACCGGACAAGTACGGAACATCGAGGACGGTGAAGGCAACTACGGCGCCACCGAATCGGACATCCGCCAGTTGCTCGTGGCCGCCAACCCCAAGGTGCATCTCCCGCCGCCGACCGGCGTACCCGACAAGACGCCGGTCAATCCGCTGACACCGGAGTCGTACCTCGGCTACTACTACGAGTTCCAGAACCTGGCCAACAGCTCGTACCTCCCGAACAGCCCGGCCTCCTATCAGTTCCCGGCCACCCTCCCCGAAGACTTCTTGGCGCTGGCCGGAACGTGGACCTCGGATTCCGAAGACTTGGTGGCCGGGAAGGCAGCCCAGATCGAACTGTCGTTCCAGGCCGACGACGTCTATCTGGTGCTCGGGGGCTCGGGCACCCTCCACGTGTCGGTGAACGGCACGCACACCCGGACCATCACGGTGTCGGGCACCCCTCGTCTGTACACGCTCGTCCACGGGGGCTATCAGACATCCACGCTCACCGTCACGGCGACACCGGGAGTCCAGGCCTACGACTTCACCTTCGGATAGTCGCATCCTGGCGCATCATGCGGCCGATTCGGAGGAGTCGACCGGCGTGGGCGACGGCGGGAGGGGACCGACGTCGGCGGTCGGAGTGGGGTGGACCTCGGCGATCTCGCTACCGCCGACCACACCGTGACGCTTGGCGTAGCGGTCGACGTAGACCTGGCCCGAGAGCCGGCGGATCTCGAACATGAGCTCATCGGTCAGGGTGCGCAGCGTCAGCGGATCCGTGGCCGAGGCGCCGTCGAAGCGGGACAGGTCGAGCGGAGGACCGAAACGGATCGTCACCCGCCGAAACGGATGCATGAGGTTCGATCCCCGCGGCTGGACGTCGGTGGTCCCCACGAGACCGACGGGGACAACGGTGGCACCGCAGCCGAGGGCCAGGCGGGCCACACCGGTATGGCCGCGGTAGAGACGGCCGTCGGGTGAGCGCGTGCCCTCGGGATAGATGCCGAGGATGCCTCCGTCGTACAGGACCTCGCGGGCCGTAGCCAGGGCCCGCTCCGAGGCGCTGCCCCCCTCGCGTCGCATGGGGATCTGGCCGGCGGCCCGGAAGAACCACACCGTCTTCCACGAGTCGAAGTACTCGGCCTTGGCCACGAAGGTGACGCGGCGGCGGATGACGAGCGGCACGAACAGCGAGTCGCAGAACGACACGTGGTTGGGCGCCACGATCACCGCACCGGTACGGGGGATGTGTTCCCGACCCTCCACGTCGACCCGCCACAAGAGCCGGAAGATGGGGCTGAGCAGGGATTTCAGCACCCAGTAGGCCACGGGCCCAACGGTAGCGCGCCTGGCGCGTGCGTGGCGGGGCCATCGAGCGCGGCGGCCCCTCATTGACCGGCGCGCGAGGGCCCCCGTAGCGTCGAGAAATGGCGCGCCGGTTGACCGCTCGGGGGGAGAGGCGTCGAGAGCAGTTGACCGACTTCGCCGCCCACCAGTTCGCCCACGAGGGCTACCACCCGACGTCGGTGACCGACATCGTCGACGGCCTCGGGGTGGGCAAGGGCGTCTTCTACTGGTACTTCTCCTCCAAGGAGGAGTTGTTCCGCCAGATCCTGACCGACGCCCAGCGCGATCTGCGACGCGCCCAACGACAGGCCGTGGCCGATGAGCCCGACCCGGTCCGGCGGATCGAGGCAGGCATCGGTGCGTCGGTCGCCTGGCTCGACGACAACCGACATCTCTTCGTCCTTCTCGAATTCGCCCGGACCGAGGAGCGGTTCGCGCCACTCATCCGCCAGGGCGAGGAACAGGCTGTGGCCGACGCCCTGCCTCACGTGAAGGCCGGCATCGCCGCGGGGATGATCCGCCGCGACGATCCGCTCGTCCTCACCCACGCCATCCTGGGGGTGACGACCTACCTGGCCCGTGTGCTCGTCTTGGAGCAGGGCCGGTCGGCCGCCGAGGCGGCCGGGTCGGCCGCGTCGTTCTGCCTCGAGGGCATCCTCTCCCCCGTCGCCGCCCGACGCCGGATGGGGCGGGCCGTCGGCTGACCGCAGTCGGTTGACCCCGGCCCGCTGGCCGGCGGTGCCACACTGCACCACGTGAGCGATACCGAGACCCAGACCTTCCCCATGCTCTACGGCAAGTGGCGTCCCCTGCTCGTCCTGCTCGGGATGGGCCCGGGGTTGTCAGGGGTTGAGCTCGACGGCGAGGACATGCATGTCCGCATGGGCTGGGCCTTCCGGGCCCGGGTGCCGCGGGCGTCCATCACCGGCGCCCGCGCCGTGTCGGGCCGGGTCGGCGGCGTCGGCGTCCACGGCTGGCGTGGCCGATGGCTCGTGAACGGATCCATGGAACACATCGTGGGCATCGACATCGACCCGGCGGTGCGGGCCATCGCCACGGGGATCCCGGTGCACCTGCACTACCTGGCTCTCAGCATCGAAGACCCCGACGCATTCCTGGCCGCGCTAGAGCGCTGAGCCCTGCTGACCGAGCCCTCCCTACTGGAGCTTGGTCAGGGTGCGGCGGAGGTTCCGTACGGCCTGGCCCACCCGCTGCTCGTTCTCGATGAGGGCGAAGCGGACATGGCCGTCACCACCGGGGCCGAAGCCGACACCGGGCGACGTGGCCACTTCGGCCTCCGACACCAGGAAGGAGGAGAACTCGAGCGATCCCATCTCGCGGTAGGGCTCGGGAATCGGGGCCCAGACGAACATGGTCCCCTTGGGCGCGGTGAGTTGCCATCCGATGCGGTTCAGCCCGTCGCACAAGGCGTCGCGTCGGGCCTGGTATGTCTCGTTGACCCACTTCGGATACTCGGGGGCCTCGTTCATGGCCACGATGGCGGCGATCTGGATGGGCTGGAAGGTGCCGTAGTCCAGGTAGGTCTTCAACTTGGTCAGGGCCTGGACGATCTCTCGATTGCCCACCACGAATCCGACACGCCAGCCGGCCATGGAGAACGACTTGGTCATGGTGTAGAGCTCGACGGCGACGTCCTTGGCCCCGGGCACCTGCAGAATCGACGGTGGTTCGTAACCATCGAAGCCGAGGTCGGCGTAGGCGAAGTCGTGCAC
>PKWD01000017.1 GCA_003131945.1 Acidimicrobiaceae bacterium | reverse complement strand
ACGGCGGACACCGCCCCGGGCAGGCTTGCCACCAAAACGATCGCACACACAGATGCGCCGGCCAGCCCGCCGCGGCCACGCATCCACGGCCAGAGCTAACGCCACGTTAGCCGGTTCGTGGCGGCACTATTTTAGCGAACACTTCCATGCCCCTCACTGTTGCAATTCGGAAGGTTCAGGGTCCGGGCGTAAAGCTCACGTTGTCGAACGTGGCCGTGCCAAGGACCCCGGTCTTGTGCGAGCACTCGAACAGGCCGACGGTGGCGTTGGTGGTNNGTCCAGTTGACCCCGTCGCTCGACAGGTACGCCGTGAACGTGTTCCCGGACCGCGCTAGCTTGACCCAGACGTTCGGGAATGCAAGCGTTTCGCCGCCAATTGACCCGTTGAATCCATATTGCACCTTGACGACACCGCCGGGCGCCGCCGCGATCAGGAAGTACGGCGCCCCGGCCGTCGCCGACTGCTTGAACATGATGCCCGCCTTGGCATTGGAGCTCGTGTCGGACTGCGATGTGACCCGAGCGATCATGGTGCCGTTGCCGGTGGTCGGCTGGCTGACGTAGTTGAACTGATCACTCATCCCCCAGATGTCGGTCCCCGAACCCTGCACGCTGAAGACGCCGCTGTTGAAACTCGCCGACCCCGCCGGGGACGGGGATCCGACGTCCGTGTCCACCCAAGGCGACGGAATCGGTCCCGGAGGTGGTGTCTGGGTCACCTGGACGTTGTCGAACGCCACCGTGCTGTTCTGGCCGATGTTGTGCGACGTCACGAACAGGCCGATAGTCGCTGTCGCGCCCATCGAGAGCGACACCGTCCCCATCTGCGTCCAGTTGACACCGTCAGAAGAGATCCAGGACGTGAAGCTGTTGCCCGTTCGTTGCAATTTGACCCACTTGTCCGGCGACGAGAAGCCCGCGGGTGTGGTCGCCGGCGTGATCGACCCGGTGGAGCTGTACTGCATACGGGGGCCGTTGCCGACGGTCGGTGTGACCGGTGGTAGTGGCGCGTCGCAGCCGTTGACCGTGTAGCCAATACAATTGACGTTGGGCGTGTTCGGGCTCACGTCCGGTGAGACCAGGGCGTCCACGAAGGGCGCGCCGGCTGTCGGCGACGCCGTGATCATCACCCCTGCCTTGGCCCACGAGCTCGAGTTGGTCTGGTACCGCACCCGGGCGACGATTGTCCCGTTGCCGTTGAGTGTCTGGTACACGTAGTGGAACTGGTCGTTGGCGCCGTACACGTCTGCACCGCCGCCGTCGACGTAGAAGTTCTGGTCCGACGGGGCAAAGTCGGCAGTCCCCGCCGAGATGGGGGCACCCACGTCGATGCTCTGCCAGGGCGACGGCATCGTCGACTGCACCGGGTCGAACAGAGCTGTGTAGCTCCCGCTCCCCACCCCCGCGGTGATGGTATCGGTCAGGGCGCTCCCGTCGGCCCAGCCCGCGAACCGGTAAGGAACGCCGCCGACGGTCTGGGTCAGCGGAAGACCGGAGAGCACGTGCTGAACACCTACGACGTCTTGAGTGCTGTAGGTGTCCGTCTGCCACGTACCGTCGACGACGTACCCGGCGCCGGTCACATCGGAGTCGACGGACCATGTAGTGAGGTTGGGATGTAGGTCCTGAATCACGACCGTCTGCAGGCCGAGTGAGTCGGTCACCGTCAGCGTGATTCGGTAGAAGCTGCCCGGCACCTGGGACGGATCGCTCGGGATCTGGATGCTGCCCCCGGTGACCCCCGTGAACGGCCCATCGAACGGGTGTGCGACCTCGTCGGTGTAGAAGGGCTGGGCTACACCGTTGACGTAGTAGTCGACCTTCCACGAGAACGCGCTGGCGCCCAAGGTCCCGTCGTTGGCGTCGGTCGCCGATCCGGTAAATGTCACCGTGTCACCCGCGTTGTACGACGTTGGCGCCGAGATGGACGCGCTCGGCGGGGTATGCCCGACGACCACGGTGGTGGAGGTCACGCCGGTCTGGGTCCCGTTGCTCACCGTCAACTTCGCCATGTAGGTGCCGTTGGCCGTATAGGTGTGGCTCGGGTCTGACTCAGTCGAGACGGCTGAGCCGTCGCCGAAGTTCCAGGAATAGGTGAGCGGGAGCCCGTACGGATCGCTCGATCCAGCCGACGAGAACTGTACGGTGAGCGGTCCGGTGCCCGCGCTCGGGGTGCTTGTGACCGTGGCGGTCGGAGCGAATGGGCCTACGGGTGAGATCTTGGAGAAGGTGCCCTCGAAGATGCTCACGTAGTACAGGTCCCCGTCGGGTCCCTCCTGCAGGTCGGCGATGGTGCCGGCTGTGCTGTCGAACACCGTGTCGGAGACCTCGGTCTGGTACGTGGGGTCGAAGGCGACGGCCTCGATGTCCCCACGGTTGTAGTCCCCGACGAAGACCACGTGATCGTAGGACTGGGGGAACGTCGAGCCCGAGTAGGCGGCGATGGCCGAGGCTGCTCCGTCGGCCGGGATGTGGCCGTAGGCGTACACCGGGTTGATGTACCCGCAGCCGTAGCAGTCACCCTCGTAGAAGGGCCAGCCATAATTGCCCCCCGGCTGGATGGTGTCCAGCTCTTCCCAGAAGTTCGAACCCGTATCCTCCGTCATCACTTTCCCGTTCGGGAGAAACGTAAAGCGGAAAGGATTGCGAAGTCCGTAAGCATAGATGGCCGGCACTGTGCCGCTGACATTGACGAACGGGTTATCGGCCGGGATGGTCCCGTCGAGGTTGAACCGAAGGATCTTGCCGTAGATGTTGCTGAGCGCTTGTGCGTTGCTGATCGAGGGGACATTGTCCCCCACGCTCCACCAAAGCTTGCCGTCGGGGCCGACCTGGATGTCGTTGCCAGGGTGATGCAGGTTCTGAAGCTGGTTACCTCGAAAGTAGACTTTCTCACTGGCCGGATTGGCGACGCCATTCACGACGGTTAAACGCGACAGTTGGGAGAACACCTGGGTGGTCCCTCCCTTTGACGTGATCGGAACCGTGTACGACACATACATGTACCCGTTGGTGGCGAAATTCGGATCGAGAGCCATCCCGGTCAGCCCGCTCTCGCCTGCGAAGAATACGTTCAGCGAGATCACCGGAGTCGGCAGGAGTGCGCCGTTTCGATCGATGAGGATTACGCCCGACTCCTCGCCGATGTAGATGTCCCCGTTCTGGGCAAATGCGAACGCGATGGGGTCCTTCAGCCCTTTGAGCAATTGCGACTGCGTGAACCCGGCGGCGATGTTGACTGTGGTGGTTGCCGACGCTGTGGCGGTGAAATCAGTCGACGACTCTGTACCGCTCACCGACGCCGCGTCCGTCAGGACCGTGCCGGCCGACGATGTCACGTGGGCCGAGACGGTGACGGTCCACGTCTGCCCGACGGATAGACCGGCGGCGTCGCACGTGACCTGTCCTCCGTTGTACGAACACGACCCCGTGGTGGTGGACAGCGTGGGGTTCGTGATACCACCGGTGCCGACCGGAGGCACAATCGGGTCGTTGGCTTCGGTTACATCATTAGTGATCGTGACCGCCGAGGCTGGAGCCGCCCCGGTGTTGGTGGCCGTGATCGTGTACGTCACCGCCCCCCCGGACGCAACGGTCGTGGGCCCCGACGCCACTACCAGCGTCACCGGGCCGGCAGCGGCGGGCGCGGCGAGCCCCCCCACCGTGCCGACCATGGCCGCCACCGCTGCTAGCGGGAGCAACCCACGCAACCAAGCTGACCTGCCGATCCGTGTCATCCTCACTCGACCCCTCCGTATCGCCGCCGGAGCCCGAGCGTCGAGACAGCCCGGTGCACCGGCCTCACGCCGGCTCCGTCGCCCGCTCCCTCAGGCCTTTTCCCCTGCTCGGCGGTCATGTTGTCGTTAACGCCGACCGCCACCGTTCTGTTCTCCTCGGCGCCGCTGACGACCGCCTTCCCGCGGCGCGAGGCGTTGCCGCCGTTCGTGCTCGTCTTCGCCTTGGTCGACAGCGCCTTGGTCGACCGAGCCTTGNNCCGAGCCTTGGTCGACCGCGCCTTGGTCGGTGGCGCGACCCAGTCCTCGGAAGTGACAACCGGTGGTGTCCACGGGTGAGTCGACGCATGGCCATTGCGCTCTCCCGCCCCCCCGTTCACGCCGAGGTTCGGCGAACAGGGAGCCAGCTTGCTCAAGTGGGGATGCATCCTTTTCACTTCCCGTAGTGCCCGCGCGATCACCCGCACCTTCGCCCCCTGTGGTGCCCCGGAGGTGCGCGGAAAGTGAGAGACGCCCACTTCCACGATGGTGCAGCCACTCCGAGCCAGCTTGACCATGACTTCGGTGTTGATCATGGCTCCGCTACTCTCGATATCGATCTGCTGCAGAACCTGTCTCCTGAACAACTTGAACGCGCAGTCGATGTCCCGCACCGGCACGTAGAATAGCCATCGCACAATCCGGTTCCAGCCCCATGCGTTCACCCGACGCATGAACGGATCCCTCCGGACCTTTCGGTACCCCGCCACGACGTCAGCCCGGTCGGCCCACACCAGCAGCAACTCGAGCTCGTTCATGTCGAACTGGTTGTCAGCATCCGTGAAGAACACGAAATCGAATTGGGCAGCGGCGAACCCCGACCGCAGGGCTTCTCCGTAGCCCCGGTTCGTCCCGTGGCTGACGAGTTTGATCGAGGGTTCTTGGGCACTCGCCCGCTGCACGAGGTCCGCGGTTCGATCGGTCGATCCATCGTCGATCACGAAGATCTCGAATGCTGCGCACAACCGCCTCGCTGCTTTGAGGGTCCGGTCGAGGGCGGTGACGATGTTCGCTTCCTCGTTGTACGACGGCAGCACGAACGACACCTGCGGACGACCGACACGAAGCATGTCCATCATCTTTCCGTCACCACCCGCTCGAACAGGCGGAGGTTGCCGGTCGCCATCACCAGCTTGAAGTCCCGGAACCGGTCCGGGTGTGAAGACAAGTCCATTGATACCGCATCGTCGGGGAATGCGACCGCCCAGGCCACATGGCGCGATGGAGACGTCAGGGCGTTCTCCCAGAACGGGTGGGCACCCGGGGAAACGAACTGATTCAGGTTCAAGTCGGCTTCGAACATGAACGGGGAAGCGGCGGAGTCGTCGGCCAGGACCTCACCACCCCTGTAGTGATCGTGGAGGTACTGGGCGGCGATGTCAGGGTGCCCGCCCATCGCGCTCGATGTCCCCATCCTGCCGTCAGCGAGCGTGATCGGGGTGCCCAGCCCGGCCAGCACGGTGCTTACTACGACGATCCCGACAAGGGGCGCCGCTGTCCAGCGCAGGCGACCGGCCAGGACTCCGATCGCTACCGCGCACAATGGCAGCACCATTAGGCCATACCGCACGTTCCACATCCCGTGGGGTGCTAGCTGCGGGACCCGGATCGTGATCTGGCCCGCATAGAGGGTCAGAACTTCGAAAATGGCCGGTGCGGCAAGCAGCCCGAGGACGAAGGAGGTCCGCCGCCGCGNNGTGATCCGGCTAATTGCTTCTATCCGGGGATCAACAACGGCAGCAACTCCGAAGCGACCCTGGATACCGAATACGCTTCCGCCGCCGCGCCGGGTGCCGGACCGCGAGAAGCACCAACACTGACAGCCCTCCGGCCACCAGAACAGCGGCGGTGACGACCCCGACCATGTCCCACCCGTAGGTGAGGGCGCTCAGCTTGAGGTTCCCCTTCGTGCCGAGCAGACCGAACTTGGCCTGCGCACCGTTGATCACTTGTGCGCTGTACGCGCTATTCAAGAAGTAAAGGGGGTTGTGAAAGATGATGAGGTTGTAGAAGAACCAGAGGACGATCCCATAGCTCCCCAGGACTCCGAACACCACAATATTGGCCTCAGCCGATCCCTTTCTGAAGTCCGCCACGACGCTCCACAAGAGCACTGCCCCCACCCCTACGACGAAGAGTGCCCAACCCTCGTAGCGAGACAGCGTGGCACAGCTGGTCAGCAGCGCCGCCCAGATCAACTCACGCATAGACAGCAGGCGCATCCAGCGCTCGAGGTGGTAAATGGCTCCGATAACAAAGGCCAGAAGGACGGGCTCGGTGAGCGCGGTGCTCTGAACGTAGAGCATATTGAGGTTGAAGATGAACACGGCAAATCCGCACCACGCGCCGATCTTGCTGCCCGAGAGGTCCTCGACCAGCGTGTAGATGCGGACCGCCGCATACACGAATGCGATGCCATTCACAATCGCTCCGGCTGCGCCACTGTGCCACAGCGTGCCCGAGGCGACCAGTGGCACGAGGAGGAGATGGGGCAGCGGCAACCACACGCTCCCGAGTTGGGCAAAGCCGACCCGGAGACTGTCCGTGACGTGACGCGCCACGTTCAGATGTGCAAGTGCATCTCCGTAGAGCAGCATCGACCGGGTGCTAGCCGACCAGATCGTGGACGTTACCGCGGCGAGAACGGCGACCGCAATGACGGGGTACAGGTCCGCCCGGCGCCGCGTCTGTTTATCCGGCTTCGGCATTTCCTGGCCATGACGCGGCGGCTCGCCGGCGCCACGAGGCAGCGGGAAAGTAGTCGCCGTGTCTACAGCCACAACGACTCCGTGCGGACGGGGGGCAACCCGAACGGGGGGATGATCGACTCCGACGGCTCGTACTGGCAGATACCGTGCTCCGTCTTCTCCCAATAGGAAGGCTTGTGGAAGAGTTGGAAGAGGCCCTTGTAGGCAGCCATCGACATGATCACCCAGTAGACGGGGACCAAGAAGGCCCACTTGACGTCGCCGTAGTGGCGTCTGGCGACGGACCCGCTGACGAGGGACAGCATGCAGGCTCCGTTGCCGACGAGTAGCCCGAATGCGGCGAGATAGAGGACTGGAGCCGGGAAGATGGACGGTATCCACCCGGCATGGGTCGCGAACCAAACGGCGATCATGATCCAGTAGATAGGGTTGACGAGCAAGCACAGGGTGTTGGCACCGAAGAAGAGCTGGAACGACACGAAGGACTTCAGCCCCATTCGCCCAGCGAGTCGCACCGGACGGCGCATGCACGACAAGTACGTCTGCATGTAGCCCTTCACCCACCGGCTGCGCTGCCGGATCCAATTGCGGTATTGACTGGTCGCCTCCTCGTACGTGGTGGAGTCGAGCACGGCCGTCTTCCAACCCCGCAGATAGATCCGAACTCCGAGCTCAGCGTCCTCGGTCACGTTGTAGGGGTTCCAGCCACCGAGCAGTCGGAGTCGTTCGGTGATGAAGTGGTTCGAGGTCCCGCCCAGGGGGATGGCGACATCGAGCGACTGCAGACCAGGAAGGAGCTGGTCGAACCACACCGAGTACTCCGACGTGAACCAACGCGTCAGCAGGTTGTGGCTCCGATTGAAGTAGTTGAGCTTGGCCTGGTGACAGACGACGTTCGGGGCGCACATCCGAAACGACACCACCGACTTGCGCAGCTGGTCGGGCTCGGGGCGATCCTCGGCGTCGAAGATCACCAGGTACTCGCCCTTGGCCCGGAAGAGCCCGTAGTTGCAGGCCCGCGGCTTTCCCTGGGGGCCGACGTCGGGGACCACCAGGATGTCGAAGCATGCGGGTAGACCGATCTGCGCGACGGCATCGCGCGTCTCGGTGTCGTCCTCCTCGAGCAGGAGCTTCACATCCAGCAACGCCTTCGGGTAGTCGAGCGCCTCGATCCCGGCCACGAGTTGGCGAAGAACTGATGTCTCGCGGAACACGGGCAGGAGGATGGTGTAGACAGGCAGCTTCGCGTCGGCGATCCACTCGGGGACGCTCCGGAGATGGTTGGGGGTGGCGTGACGCAACGAGCGATCGATCAGGACGAGCTTCATGCCGTTGGCTGCCATGAAGAACAGCACCACGCCCCCGTTGGTCGCCGCCAGCGTGAGGAACGGCGCCAGGACGAGCCCCGTTACGAACCCGCCGATGACCAGGGCCACACCGACCACCTGGCCGGCGGAGAGCACCGACGGGGCACCCGGCAATGAGGTGCCGTCGGGCTCGGAGAGGTAGTTGACGTCCCCGAGCACGTCCCCGTTGCTGCTGGCGCGGCCGGTGCCGTTCGTAGATTGGGTGACTTTGGGCGCAGACCAAGGCGCCTCGCCGCCGGGACGCAGCCCGGTCGCCGACGTGCGGCCCTCAGGTGGCGCTGGGCCAACCGGCGCCCCCGTGACCAGCACTGACGGTGTCCGCGGTGCGACGGGTCGCTTGAAATGGGTCATCTCGGCGTTCCCCTAGAACGGTTCCGGGGGTGGTTGACCGCAGCGGTCGGCGCGCAGGTCAGGACCTGCCCGACGACGGCCGCTACAGACGAACGGCTTGAAGGCAGAAATACCGGCGCGAAGACGGCGGGAATGCCTCTGCGAAGTGACGCCGGAAGAGCCAACCCTTCCGCTCCCTGCCTCGCGCCCGTCACCAGCAGGTGCGAGGTACCCCACCTCGTCACCTTGAACTGCATCCTGTAACAGCGTCGTGACCGAAAGGTGAACGGCGCTTGCCGCCGTCAACCGAAAGGGGAGGTGTCCGCTCCTCCGGACGGCATTCTTGTTCGCTCGTGGCGCGCCGTCATCGTCAGATCTGACGAATTGATCCATGCAGCCTGAGCCAGTCGAGGACGAGCCCGCTCTGTCGCGCGCATGACCGCTCGGCAAATGTCGACCGGGAGTGACGGCGCACTCGACCAAGAGTGACAGTCCGGGCGGCGACTCTCGGTCCCCTGCGCCAAGGTGATCAGTGACTTGTGTTACACGAGATAACGATGAGGTTCGTGAAGTCACGGTAACCTCATGAAACAGGCGATCGTTCACGCGCTATTCACGGTGTTGTTCAGGTCATGGTGTTGCACGAGCGGCGCCCCCTCGCCGGTCGGCTCTCCACGTGCGCGGCGGCCGACCCAGCCGGTTCGCGGGACCGGGCCCCGCTCAAGGAGCGTTGTTCACCACCGCCGCCTGGGTCAGCGGCGTCCCCGGGCCTACGTCATAGGTCGTCGGATTCGTGAGGTAGTTGGCGTTCCAGTAGAAGTTCCCGGCCGCGCCATTGGCGTTGTTGTTGGCGAACTCGCTGGAGAACGACGCCGCCCGCGCCCTGTCGCCCATGGCCTGGGTGTATCCCCACTCGTCGTTGAACCACGGCTTGTGAAGCACGTCTCGACAGTATTGGGCACCTGTGGGAAGCCAGCTCATCATGCCTCCATAGGTCTTCCAGGCACACACGCTGTTGGCTCTGTTCCCGAAGATCGCGTGCCAGTCGATGCCCGAATTCGGCTCGTCGACGTAGCTGAGCCCGCCGGCGGCCCTCAGATGGTGGGCGTCCAGAGATCTCCACTTCCCCTCAACCCTTGCGTAGAAGTGGGTCAACTGGGCCGTCGTGTAGGAGATCGTGCACGGCGCCCCTGCCGCGTCGGTGAAGAGGTGACTCCCCACCGGCAGGGGGTCCCCGGTGAATGTGACCAGCACGATCTCCGGGTCGTCCTTGTACCTCTGGCCCGTCGCGGTATTCACTCGACGGGCCACAAACGTCAAATACCTCGCCCAACTTGCTGTGTAAGGGTTGATACACGCATTCCAGAGCTCCGCCTTATAGTCGGATAGGTCGAGCAGTATCTTGATGTTCGCCGTCTGAGCGTCGGCGATGAACCTGTCGACCTTCGCCCACGTGGCCGGGTCGTACGGAGCGGCGGCCGGGTCTCCGTCATGGCTCAGGAAGTCCACGAGCCGGATCGTGTTCAGGTGCTGGCGCTTGGCGAGCGAGATCGCCCCGGCAGGGTTGTCGATCCCGGCCTGCGCCGTCGACTCGTAGAACGTCGCCCCATACGGATAGAACACTTGCTGGCCGATACAGAACTGCAGACCACAGATCCGCATGTACGGGTCCGTCGTCGGCGCTACCCTAGGGCGCGCGGACGCCGTGACGGACTGTCCGACACCGGCGATGCACAGCGTCAGCGTGGCGACCGAGCTTGCTGCGATCCAGGTGCGCCGCCTCATCGTGTCTCCTCTCACCAGGTGAAGTGAGGACGAAAGGCTGTGTGGATGCCAGGACAATACGACACGCCGAGAAGGCAGCGTAATCGTCAATGTTGACGAGGGCCACCAGACCTCGGCCCAACCGGCACCGTCTCTTCTCGCACGCGACACGATGCGAATCCGCTGCACAAAGTTCGCAAACGAATCTTCGGCTCGCGAACGGCACGGTCCAGATTCCGGATAGGTCCATTGTGTGTNNATCGTCATGATGGGGGAAGCGGAGAACACATCGTCATGATGGGGGAAGCGGAGAACACGCGGCGCGGCATGCTATTTCGGGTCTACTAGGGACCGTTGCATCAACCCCTGCGTCGTGGTCGAATGGGCGCCATGCGTCGCTGGCTTGTCGCGCTGCCCCTTCTTCCGCTCCTCGTTACGCCCGCCGTCGTGTCGATGACCACGCACGCCGCCGGGGCGGCGAAAAGCGCGGGTGGGTTGTCGGTGTTCGTCGCCTACGCCGAGGACAAGGAGTTCAAGGCGCCCGATCCGGCGACGTTCCCGGTCCCCTGGGCCGGAGCACCGAACACCATCTTCCTGGGCGGGACGGTCCCGGGGCAGACCGCGTGTGGGACGCTGACCAACTGTTACGACGCCGGCGCGATCAGGCTCGACAACAACGGGTCGACGGCGGTCACGGTCGGGGGTGTCTCGGTGGACGACCACTCCTTGATCCCGGGCGGCAAGGTCTTCAACAACCTCTGGGGCTCGTTCACGGTGCCTCCTGGGAAGAGCGTGATCCTCACTGAGAACCCGCCCGGGAACAATCCGCCCTATGACAACTTCGACACAAGCTCGTACCCGAACGGCAATTGCACGCCACTCGCCGTGGCACCCACTGTCACACTCACGATCGCTGGAGTGCCGACAACCTTGACCGACAGTACCCACGTTCTCGATAGCGGCGGCATAGATACCGGGTCGTGCCCACCGGCGCACAACGAGTCCTTGCAGTGGCGCCCAATCGGCGTCGCCGGCTCGCCCGCTGCCACGCTGGCGCTCGGGCCGGCCATGCAGTCGGCGTTTGCCGGTCAACAAGTCACCGAGACGGCCACGTTGCTCGACGGCAGTAGGACCGGACTACACAACGCCACGGTGAATTTCAAGGTCGTGAGCGGCCCAGACGCCGGACTGATGGGCAGTTCGTCGACCGACGGCGACGGACATGCCACGTTCACGCTCGCGGGGGCCTCGGAAGGTGAGGACGTGGTCGTCGCCAGCGTCACCACCGTCGGTAGCTTTGCATCCAACCTGACGCATGTGATGTGGGTCGATGGCGCGTCGGCGGGCTGGAGCGCCGCAGACATCGGCAACCCGACCACCGAAGGGAGCCAGTCATTCGACCCCAGCAGCGGCACGTGGACGGTCCAAGGATCCGGCTCCGACATCGGCGGGACAACAGACCAGTTCCACTTCGTATGGCAGACCCTCCCGGACGGGGCAGGCGCCGCTGCGCGCGTCACGTCGCAGACAGATACCGACCCCTCGGCGAAGGCGGGGGTCATGGTACGCGCCACCATGGACCCGTCCTCTCCGTATTATGCGGCGTTCGTGACGCCCGGCGATGGGATCGTCATCCAGGATCGCGCCACCCAGGGGGGGACCACGACGACCGTGGCCAATCCTGCGGGAGCCGCGCCCGCCTACTTGTGGGTTCGCGGGTCCGGCGGGACGTTCACGACCTTCGAGTCGAATGACGGTTACACGTGGGACCCTGTCGCCGGGTCGGCAGTTACCCTCAACCTGGGCTCGCCGCTCTTAGCCGGATTGGCGGTGACATCCCACGACGGCGCACTGTCGAGCTCAGCCACGATGGATTCGGTGGTGGCCGGCACCAGCGCGCCCGCGCCGCTGCCACCGATCCCATGCCCGACGGCATGGACGTGTGCCGACATCGGCAGCCCCGCCCCGGCGGGGGCCCAGTCGTTCGACCCCAACAGCGGGACGTGGACCATCGCCGGGGGCGGCTCCGACATCAGCGGGACAGCCGATCAGTTCCACTACGCCTGGCAGTCCTTCTCCGGCGACGGGACCGTGAGCGCGCAGGTCGTGTCGCAGACCACCAGCAGCTCTCAGGCCAAGGCGGGGATCATGCTGCGGGCGAGCGCCGACCCATCGGCCGCCAACTACGCCGTCCTCGTCACACCGGGGGCGGGAATCAAGGTCCAGGTGCGCTCGGCGCAGGGGGCCACGACGACCAAGGTGGCGAACCCGGCAGGGACCGTCCCCACCTATCTGGAGGTGACGCGCTCCGGTAACACGTTCACGGCCTTCACCTCGCCCGACGGCGTGTCGTGGACACCCATCGCCGGCTCGACGGCGACCGTCGACCTGGGCACGACGATCTTGGCCGGCCTGGCGGTGACGTCCCACAACACTGGAACCTTGTCCACGGTGACCATGGACGCAGTCTCGATAGGCTGATCGACCGCCGTGACACATCCCGTCTGGTCACCACGGTCGCCCGAACCCTGGGCGGGCGACGCTGATTCTCTACGAAGTCGTGTGACCCCACGCGCTCGTGTGCTCGCGGTTGCTCGATCGATCGGCAGGCTCCACCCGTCGCGCCGCCGACCCGGCCCGCCCCTCGAGCCCGACATCTCGACGTCCACCGATACCGACGCACTGGTGAACGACTACTTGCGCCGTCTCACGATCGCGGTGGCGCCGATCCCCCAGACTCGACGAGTCCAAATCATCAAGGACATCTCGTCGCTCGTCTACGAAACTCGGAGCATGTTGCCCGTCCAGTCCCCTGCCGCCGTTCTCGACATTCTCGACCGGGTAGGGAGACCCGAGAACATCGCCCGCCGGGCGCCCGGTGACCAGCGGGCCGTCATCGAGTCCCGTCGACGACGGTGGCTGTTCGTGATCGGCCTGGTAATGATTGGGCTCGGCATGCTCGGGTGCCTAGCCGCCATATTGCTGGGTTCCTCGCCGGGGAGTGGGCGGCCCCTGCGGCAAAGCTCCGTCGCCAGGGTCGCGCCCACCCGCGTGACGCCCGAGAACATCCTCGTCGAGGTGCCCGGTGAAGCGTCGCAGACGCGATGGGCATTCCAGCACCACGATCCACGCTCGCTCGCGCGCCACGAGCAAGGTCTGCAACCTGCTTCCTAAAGCACGCGCCGCCCTTCCCGGCTTCCTCCATAATTGCCTAGTTGCGCTCAACGCTCGAACGAAAGGTACTTGGTGGCGAAGGAACCACATGGTTGGCGTCCCGACCCGGGCGGGATCCACGAAGAGCGATTTTTCAACAACGGCGAGCCAACCAAGCTCGTTTTCGATGGCGCGGTCGCATTCCTCGAGGATTCTCTTCCCACCGCAGGCCCGGAACCGTTGCTGACTGTGTTTCTCGCGCCTGTCGATGTCGTTCGCACCGCTGAGGAGCCTGGGCACGTCGACGCTGCCCTGGCCTCCAGTCCGAATCAAGCGCCGGCGACCCCGCATGATCGGTCCGCCGAGCAATCAGTCGGACGCCCTCCTCCGGGCTGGTATCGCGACCCGATCGGTGTCGACGAGCAGCGGTGGTGGGATGAAGAGCGGTGGTGGGATGGAGAGTCGTGGACCGAATCCGTGAGGCCCGCCCCGCCTTCTCGCTGCCGTCCGGACCTATGGCACGGCGCTGCCGTCGGGCCTTTCGACGCCTCACAACGCTCGCCACGGGCCGGTTGAGCCCATCGGAGTGCGCCTTCCAGACGCGGTCGGCCGCCCGGACAGGCTTCGGGCGCTCCGGAGTCAACCGTCCTGCTAGATCCGACTCTGCAGGTTGCGCGCCCCGTACGCGGTTGACTACGAGAATGCATGTCTGGGCTGATGGTGGGTGTGGAGTTGACCCGATCTCGTGGATACCTGATTCTGGGGGAAGCCCCAGAGGAAGGAGGCCGCAAAGGGTCGTCCGCCGGAGTTCCGGCGTGAGGCCGTGGAACTGGTGCGGGCGTCTGGGCGACCGGTCGCCGAGGTAGCACGGAGCTTGGAGATCTCCGACGCCACCCTTTACAACTGGGTCAAGGCCGAACGCGAGGCCGCTCAGCGGGCCGCCGATCCCACCGCGCTGACCGAGTCGGAGCGCACCGAGTTGCGACGGCTGCGTAGGGAGAACTCCGATCTCAAGATGGATCGGGAGATCCTCCGCACCCGGTGAGCCGCTTTCGGTTCGTCTCCGACCACCGCAGCGAGTATCCGATCAAGCGGCTTTGCGAGCTTGCCGAGGTTGTCGCGATCGGGCTACTTCGCTTGGTTGTCGCGGCCACTGTCGAACCGGACCGTCGAGGACGCGCACCTGGCCAATTTGGTCCATGACATCCACCTCCGTTCGATGCGCACCTATGGGGCTCCCCGGATCCACGGACAGCTTCGACGGGTGGGCTGCCGGGTGGGACGCAAGCGGGTGGCCCGCCCTATTGCCGAGGAGCATCTGGTGGGTGCCTGTGCCCGTCGCAAGTGGCGCAGGGGTCGCATCGGGGTCGGTCCGGCGGCGATCTCTTGCAACGGGGCTTCTCTGCCACCGGAGCCAACGAAAGATGGGTGGCCGACATCACCGAGTTCATGACCGACGAGGGCAAGCTCTACCTGGCCGACGTGCAGGATCTGTACTCGAAAGCACTGGTGGCATTGTCGATGAGCGACAGGGCCACCTCCGAGCTCGTCATCGACGCCGTTGTCATGGCCGTAGCACGGCGGGAACCGGACGGTCCACTCGTCCACCACATGGACCAGGGCACTCAGGGCAGAACACTGCCCTCGACTTCACCAACCGCCTCGAGGATCTCGGCCTAGTCCTCTCTTACGGATCAGTGGAAGACGCACTCGACAACGCGGCCATGGAGACCTTCGGGGCCACCCTCAAGCGGGAACGGGCCTGGACGTACGGCACAACACACTTCACCACGCGATCCGCGCTGCGCACCGCCCTCTTCGACTACATCGAGATCTTAAATAACCACCAACGCCACCATGCCGGCCTCGACCACCTCAGCCCGACTGAGTACGAAACCCTCGGAGTGCCCTAGTCTGCAGAACCCGTGTCCACGGAAACGGGTCAACTTCAACAGCATCCGTTGCTCAGCGTTGGATTAATTGGAGCCTTCTTATTGTTGCGCCGGCATCGCGGGGTTGGCGCAGAGGCGAAACAGAGGACCGATTCTTCACCGAGCCAAAGCCTGCTTAGGAGAGGGACGGGCTAGGCCCGAAATCTACGGTCCCGGCGTAAAACTGACATTGTCAAAGGTTGCTGTTCCAAGGGTAGTTGCATTATGCGAGTTCACAAGGAGCCCTGCTGTTGCACTGGTATTGATGGCGAGAGTCTTCGATAGGACCTCGGTCCAGGTAACCCCATCGGCCGATACGTAGGCGGTGAAGGTGTTCCCGGCTCTGGTCAACTTCATCCAGGCGTTAGGGAACGGATATGTGCCGCCGCCCACGGAACTGTTGAAGTTGTACTGAACCTTGATGGCGCCTCCAGGGGCGGCGGCGATCAGAATATAGGGTGAGCCTGCGGTCGTCGATTGCTTGAATATGATCCCGGCTTTGGCATTGGCGCTGGTATTCGTTTGTGACGTAACGCGAGCGATAAGTGTTCCATTGCCGTTAACCGGCTGGTAAACATAATGGAACTGGTCATTGGCTCCATAGATGTCGATACCTGCACCGTTCACGGTGTAGACACCGTTTGCATAGCTGGCCGAACCGCTAATTGCTGGGGCACCCACATCAGTGTCAACCCAGGGGGCCGGGACAGGCTGGAGGTAGCTGAACTGGTCAGCGAAGCTGGTGGCGCTGGTGGCGCTGGAGGTCGTGATTGTCACGTCCACCGGGCCGGCAGACCCGGCCGGTGAGGTGGCCGTGATGGAGGAGTCCGAGTTCACCACGAAGCTGGTTGCCGGCGTGGAGCCGAAGTTGACAGCTGTGGTCCCGGTGAAGTTGGTGCCGGCGATCGTCACGCTGGTCCCACCAGCAGTCGACCCAGAGCTGGGGCTGACGCTGGTGACGC
>PKWD01000022.1 GCA_003131945.1 Acidimicrobiaceae bacterium | reverse complement strand
TCTGGCAGGCCCTCGGTGCGATGCGTGAGCATCGCGGCGACGGCCATGTCACGTGCCTCGTAGCCAACGAGGTGGACCCGTGCGAGTCGCTTGTCATGCAAGCGGCGACTGGGCGCTCTGAACGGGAGAGCCTTCGTGCCAACCGCGGGTGGTCGGATGAAGAGTGGCGAACGGCGGTCATGCATCTTCGAGTGTCGCGGCGCTCGCGGAACCTCGCGTCTAACGCTCATCGAAATTCGCGGTCGTAGCTGAGGTCGCGCTCCTCCTGGCCGGGCATCCACCGGTCGGGGTCAGGGGCTCCCCCAGCCTGTCGGTGCTGGCAAGCAACCGACGAGCGGGAGGGAGCCGCACCGATGATGACCCAGGAGGAGTACATGAACGTGAAAGCGCTGCACGCGGCCGGCTGGACGATCAAGCAGATCGCCGAGCACCTGGAGTTCCACCCCGCCACCGTGTCGTCGTGGCTGAAGAACGGCGGGCCTCCACCCAAGCGAGAGGTCCCCATCGACGAGCTCGTCGTCGACGAGCGCTGGCGGAGACGCGTCGGTGGACTCCTCGCCCACAACGCGGAGCTCCAGGGCAGTTCGATCATGCGGGTGATCGTCGCCGAGGGCTATGAGGGCTCGTATCAGACGCTCACCCGCTATCTGCACTCCGTGCGCGGACCGACCCGTGGGCACGTGGCGGTGACGATGCCCATCGAGACGACGCCTGGTGAGGAGTTTCAGTTCGACTGGTCGGAATGCAACTACTTCGCCCGGCGGTGGGGGTGGAGCCACGAGCTGCACTGTTTCGGGTGCGTGCTGTGCTGGAGCCGCTACAAGCATTGGTGGTTCGCACCGTCGATCAACCGACCCCACACCTTGGAGGGGCTGGTGCAGTTCTTCGAGGCCATAGGCGGCGTCGCCGCCGTGGGGCGCACCGACCGCATGGGCCAGCTCGGTCAGTCCCGGGGCAAGGCCTTCGTCTTCGCCCCGGCCGCTCTGTCATTCGCCCGTCACTACGACTTTGCTCTGAAGGCCTGCGACGCCCGGGACGCCAAGCGCAAGGGGAAGATCGAGCGGCCGTTTCGGGATCTCAAGCGGGGCTTCCTTTCCGAGATGGACCTCGACCCACCCGAAGACATCGGCGAGCTGAACCGTCGGGCGGTGTTGTGGCTCGGTCGCCACGTGCACCCGGTCGTGCACGGGACGACCAAGGAGGCCCCTGCCGAGCGCTTCCGGGTCGAACAGCCGCTGCTCGGCCGGCTTCCGCAGGTGCGGTTCGACACCGCCGTGCGCGACACACGCCGGGTGGGGCGCATCCCGCTCGTCGAGTGGGACACAGTGTTCTACTCGGCCCCGCCCGAGCTCGCCGGCAAGCTGGTCGAGGTCCGCCAGCCCGTCGGATATGACGTGGTTGAGCTGCGCTTCTTGGGTCGAATGGTGGCCTTGCACCTTCTGGTGGCGAAGGGCTCAGAACCCCAGTGGCTGCCCGAACACAAGGCGGCCGCCGAGAGGGCGGCGCTCGGACGCCGCCGGCTGCAGGTGATCGACGACGTCGCCGTCCTGCCCGGCGCCGCCATGTGCGCGCTCGATCTGGAGGCAGGCGACTACGACGTGGCCGTCCCCGATCTCGCCGCCATGGGCGCCATTGGCCCACACCCTGACATCGGCCCCCCTGTGGACATCGCCGCACAGGACAACACAGAGGACGGCTTCGGCCGCCCCGGAGGTGGATCATGAGCAAGACGACTCTCATCGAGCAGATCAAGGGCGACCTCGGCTACCTGAAGCTCACCCGCACCGAGGAGGTGTTCGCGCAACTCGCCGAGGAGGCGCGTACATCCAAGGAGGACCCGCTCGAGTTCTTGGCCAAGGTGATCGCCTCCGAGGTGGACGCCACGCGCCAACGACGGCTCTCGGCACGGCTTCGCTTCGCCCACTTCCCGTTTCGAAAGACCCTGGAGGAGTTCGACTTCACCTNNGTGGTGCTCGACCTGGCCGAGCTCGACTTCGTGCGCGACGGCCATCCGATCTTGTTGCTCGGCCGACCCGGATGCGGAAAGAGTCACATCGGCATCGCCCTCGGGATCAAGGCGGTCGAGGCGGGATACCGCGGCTACTTCACCGGTGCCACGGACATGACCAAGTCGCTCGTGACCGCCTGGGCTGACGGGAGCTTCAACCAGAAGATCCGCGCCTACACCGGACCGAGCGTGCTTGTGATCGACGACGTGGGGATCACCCCGTTCGACAGGTCCGAGGCCAACGCCTTCTTCCAGGTCGTGAACCGCCGCTACGAACACCGCTCGGCCACCATCGTCACCACCAACCGCGGCCTGCCCGCCTGGGGCGAGCTCTTCGGCGGCGACACCGTGGTGGCCGCCGCCATCCTCGACCGGCTACTCGAGAAGGCGAAGGTGATCAACATCAAGGGGCCCTCCTGGCGGCTGCGCGAACACGAGGCGCTCACCAAGCCCCTCGTCGATCTCACCGACCCACCCGAGCGGCCCCCGAGGAAGCGGAGCTAGCCTCTCAACCGGAGCACGGACTCAGCGCGAATTTCGGTGAGCGAAAAGCGCGAGTTCCGGTGAGCGGCGACAGTCGAGCACAGTTAGGGAACGTCGCAACTCACAGTCGCCCGAACCGACGAGCCAGTTTTGATGACGA
>PKWD01000362.1 GCA_003131945.1 Acidimicrobiaceae bacterium | reverse complement strand
ATCGAGCCCTCGGGCGGCCGATGTGTTGGTGACCGAAAGCATGGTGGCGATCATTATCCCCGGGCTCACTCGGTAGATGCGCTCTCCGTCATCGAGATCGACCGGGCGCAGCACCTGGCGCAAAGTGAGGGAGCGCTGGGCCAGACGGATCGATTCGTAGGCACAGCGCTCGAGCACACCCTCCTCGCCCGCCCGCACCCGGGCCATGACATCGGGGTGCAGGAGCACATTGACGAGCGTCCAGGCCAGGGCGGCGTAGAGATTCGACTGTGAGCCCATGTGGATGAGGATCAGGTCGCGCGCCACCTGGACGTCGCGTGCCGCGGGTGGGAGGTCCTCGAACGACCGGTACAGCTGGGACAGGAAATCGTCGCGCTCGATCCCCTGGCGTTGCCGACCGGCCCAGATCTCGGCCACCACCTGCTCGACCCCGTGCATGGCGCGACGCTCGAGCACCTTCCCCGTGGCCGTGGTGAGAAGCGTCCGGGCCGGGCGCACGAAGGCGTCCGAGCCGTCGAGCCGGTCGAACAGGGGCACCAGTCGCCGCATGTAGCGCGGCGAGGCCGCCTCCACGCCGGCCCACGACCCGAGGCCGAGGCGGTGCCCGAGGCGACGGGACTCGGCGAAGACCTCGAATCGCCCCTGGCGGCCGAGGGCGTCGATCTCGATGGCCAACGCCTCTTCGAGATTGCCCAGATAGCGCTCGGTCTCCTGGCGACCGAACAGGTCGTGCGGCGTGTTGCGGCGGCCGGCGAAGAGCTCGTCGGGCACCTTGCGCCGGATGAGCTCGAAGGTGGCCAGCCCGAAGCTCGCCTCGCGCTCGGCGAAGCCGTAGAGGCTGCGGATCCCCACGGCCGAGAACACACACAGCAGCCGGTGGCCGGCCACGTCGACGACGAAGGTGTCGCCCCAGGCGGCGCGCCGCCCCCGCAGGTAGGCGGTGGGGTCACGCAGCAGACCCCAGACCCCCCGGGCCCGCGTCGTCGGTCCCCCGGCCCCCGGAGGCATCGGATCCACCTCGGGCAGAGGCCGTCCGGGCACGGCCCGAGCCTACCGATGGGCGCCGACGGGGGGCGGGAGCCGATTTCGCCGCCCTCCCGCCCCCTAAAGGCGCCGCTCAGGGCGGTACCGTGGAGGATCGTGCTCAGAGCCGTGCACGACACCCTCTCGATGCGCGCCACGACGACCACCCTGGACCCGCCTGCTGGAGCACCGATGGGCGCCGGCGCGCCGACGCCGACGCCCACCCCGGCCCCGCCTCCCCGAGGTGCACCGCTGTGGATCGCCTGCGTTCTGCTCGGCGTCGTCTTCGCAGGCGGGGCCGTCCTCGGCTTCGAGCCCGGTCGGAACGTCGTCGACACCTGGGGTTTCTCCCTCTTTCCCAACGTGCTCCAGAACGAGTTCCTCCGCGTCATGAGTGACCTCGGCCTGGCCCCGGTAACCGCCGGCGTCGCCCTCGTGGCCGGCACCCTGGTCTGGCGCCGCGACCGCCTCCGCACCATCGCCTGCCTGGCCGGCCCCGGCCTCGCCGTGGGGATGGCCGAGCTGCTCAAGCTCATCGTCGGCCGGAAGTTCGAGGGCGCCTTGTGCTGGCCCTCGGGGACCACGGCGGCGGTCACGGCCGTGGTCACGGCCGTCGTCCTCGTGACGCGTGGCAAAGCCCGGGGGGCGGCCGTCGTCATCGGTTCGTCCGTCGTGGTCTTCGAAGCCGTCGCCCTGGTGTCGTTCCGCTGGCACTACCCGACCGACGTGCTCGGCGGCGTCGTGCTCGGCGTGGGGTGCGTCTTGTTCGCCGACGCCGTGCTCCACCGGCTCCGACTCCGCCAACGGCTCTCCGCCCGGCGCCGGCGGCCCGTTCCGCCTCCCCTGCCGGCCTGAGACGTCGCCGGCGGCTGGTGCCACGGTCACGCTCCGTGGTCTATCCGCCCCGCCATGACCGGGATGTCGGATAGGGCGAGTATCCTGGAGAGGTCCATGCGCTCACGCGACGACCTGCGCAACGTGGCGATCGTGGCCCACGTTGACCACGGCAAGACCACGTTGGTCGACGGAATGCTCCGTCAGACAGGAGCCTTCCGAGCGGACAAGGAGTTCACCGACCGCGTGCTCGACTCGGGTGATCTCGAGCGCGAAAAAGGCATCACCATCCTGGCCAAGCACACCGCCGTGCAGTACGGCCCGACCAAGATCACCATCGTCGACACCCCCGGGCACGCCGACTTCGGTGGTGAGGTGGAGCGGGGTCTGGCCATGGTCGACGGGGTGCTTCTGCTCGTCGATGCGTCCGAGGGTCCGCTGCCCCAGACCCGCTTCGTGCTGCGAAAGACGCTCGAGGCCCGCCTTCCCGTGATCCTCGTGGTCAACAAGGTCGACCGGGCCGACGCCCGGATCACCGAAGTGGTCTCCGAGGTGGAGGACCTGTTCCTCGACCTCGACGCCGACGAGCACCAGGTGGGGTTCCCGGTGCTCTACGCCAATGCCCGGGCCGGATGCGCGAGTACCGACCCCGACATCGTCGGCACCGACCTCGTCCCCCTGTTCGACGCCATCGTGGCCAACGTCCCCGCTCCGGTCTACGACCCCGACCACGCCCTGCAGGCACTGGTGACGAACCTCGACGCCTCCCCCTACGTCGGTCGTCTGGCCATCTGCCGGGTCCACAACGGGACCCTGCGGCGCGGCGACACCGTGGCCTGGTGCCGGGTGGACGGATCAGTGGAGAAAGGCAAGATCACCGAGCTCTACGCCTCGCGCGCTCTCGAGCGCATCGACGTCGAAGAGGCCGGGCCCGGTGAGATCGTGGCCGTGGCCGGATTCCCCGAGGTGACCATCGGCGAAACCCTGGCCGATGCCGACAATCCGACGCCGCTGCCGGCCATCCTCGTCGACGAACCCAGCCTGGCCATGACCATCGGCATCAACTCCTCTCCGCTGTCGGGCACCGAGGGCACCAAGCTCACAGCCCGACTGGTGAAAGGAAGGCTCGACTCCGAGCTGGTGGGCAACGTCTCCCTGCGGGTCTCGCCCACCGAACGACCCGACACCTGGGAGGTGCAGGGGCGCGGCGAGCTCCAGCTGGCCGTGTTGGTGGAAACCATGCGCCGCGAGGGCTTCGAGNNACGGTGGGCAAGCCCCAGGTGGTGACCCGGCTCGTCCAAGGCAAGGTCCACGAGCCCATGGAACGGGTCGCCATCGACGTTCCCGACGCCTATCTGGGCGTGGTCACGCAGTTGCTCGCCCTGCGCCACGGACGGCTGTTGGAGGTCGTGAATCACGGGACCGGCTGGGTGCGTATGGACTACCGGGTCCCGGCCCGGGGTCTCGTGGGCTTCCGCACCGAGTTCCTGA
>PKWD01000086.1 GCA_003131945.1 Acidimicrobiaceae bacterium | reverse complement strand
TCTGGTGGCCGAGTGCGGCTGGGAGGTCGAGGTGTTCTCCACCTGCGCGCTCGACCACGTGACCTGGGACGACGTCTTGGCCCCCGGTGACAGTGAGCTGAACGGGGTGACCGTGCACCGCTTCGCCTCTGCCGCTGGTCGCGATCACGACTTCTACGGCCTCGACGGCCGCCTGCGCATCGCCCCCCACGAGGCGACCCGGCGCGAATCCCAGCGCTGGGTCGACCTCAACGGCCCGGTGACTCCCGCCCTCATCAACGCCCTGTGCGACAGCGGGGTCGACGTGGCCGCCTTCTATCCCTACCTCTACTACCCGACGGTGCGGGCCATCGGGCGGGTGCCGATGCCCGGGGTGCTCCACCCCGCCGCTCACGACGAACCGGCCCTGTACCTGCCGGTGTTCCGGGGCACTTATACCAACGCGGACGCCCTGTGCTATCACACCATGGCCGAGCGCCGGCTGGTCCAGCGGGTGTACCCCGTGGCGGAGCGACCCCAGGTCGTGCTCGGCCTCGGGGTGGGTGCACCCACCCCGGGTGGACGCCCGGGTGCTGAGGTCCTCGGGCTGGGTGACCGGCCGTACGTGGTGAGCGTCGGCAGAGTCGACGATCACAAGGGCTCTTCCATGCTGGCCGCGTTCTTCCGAACCTATAAAAAGCGTCACCCCGGTCCCTTGGCCCTCGCCCTGGTCGGACCGATCTCGGCCACCATCCCCGAAGACGACGACGTCGTGCTCACCGGAATCGTCGATGAAGCCGACAAGTGGGACATCGTCAACGACGCCACCGTCTCCATCTCGCCGTCGGCCCTCGAGTCCTTCTCGCTCGTCGTCCTCGAAGCGTGGGAGCAGTCCGTACCGGTGATCGTGAATGCGACCTGCGATCCCACCCGCGAGCACTGTGAACGGTCCGGCGGCGGCCTGTGGTTCGACTCGTTCGCCGCATTCGAAGCCGTCCTCGATCGCCTGTGCGCCGATGACGCGCTGCGCTCTCTCCTCGGCGCCCGGGGCCATGCCTACGTGGAGAAGTACTACCAGTGGCCGGCCCTGATCGGTCGCTATGCCCGTTTCCTGACGACGGTGTGCGAACGCGGCCCCCGGAGGGCGCGCTCGCACACCGAACCGACAGGTCCGCTGGTCGAACAGCCGCTCGCTTAGAACCCGCTCATTCCCACCACCGGCTTCACCAGGCGGTCGTTCCCGGTCGAGCCGTAGAAAGTGGCGCCGTAGGCGAAGATGCCACCGTCGGAGGCGACGAAGCGGTACCCCCGGCCGTTGGCCGTCGACTCCATGCCCACCACCGGCTTGTTCAGGGGCTTGCCGCCCATGGAGCCGAGGAAAGGAGCATTGAAGGAGAAGACACCCCCGTCGGAGGCCACCTCCCAGTAACCCCCGGTGGCATCGTCGGCCGCCATGCCCACGATCGGTTTGTCCAGGAAGTGATTACCCATGGAGCCGCAGAAATGGGCGTCACCAAAGGCGAAGATGCCGCCGTCGGAGGCCACTTCCCAGTAGCCTCCGCCGTCGGGGGTGACGGCCATGCCCACGATCGGTTTGTCGAGCGGTTTGCCGCCCATGGAGCCGTGGAAGCCGGCATTGCCGAAGGCGAAGATGCCGCCGTCGGAGGCCACCTCCCAGTAACCACCGCCGTTGGGCGTGGACGCCATGGCCACCACCGGTTTGTCCAACGGTCTGCCGCCCATGGAGCCGAAGTACCCGGCGTCGTCGAAGGCGAAGAGGCCGCCGTCGGAAGCCACCAGCCAGTACCCCCCACCGTCGTGGGTGGTGGTGATGCCCACCACCGGGGCGGCGAGAACGAGGTTGCCGGTGGAGCCGCAGAAGGGCAGGTTCCCGTAGTTGAAGACGCCGCCGTCACTGGCGGCCAGGTCGTAGCCCACGGGGCCACCGCTCGGGGCGTTGCAGGGCACCTGCACCACGGGCCCGGGGGTACCGGCGTTGCCCGTCAACTGGGCGTCGTGATGGAACATGGGCCAGGCCCCCGTCTCGTTCACGAGGGACCCACGCGTGCCGGCCACCTCGAAGTGCTCGACCACTCCCTGGTTGGAACGGTTGTATCCGGCGATGGTGATGCCGATGCTGCCGTTGGCATCGTCGGTGACGAGAGGAGAGTTCTGGAACCCGAAGATGGCCCCGCCCGGGGGCGAGAGGTTGGCCACGATCTGGCCCGTCTTACCGTCGAGGATCTGGACACCGGCGATGGTGGGCACGATGACGTCCTGATACCCGCCCCCGAGGTCGGCGGTCACCACCGATCCCATGACCTGGCCGGCCACCGAGGTCTTCCAGGCCGTCGAGCCGTTCGACCCGTTGAGGGCCCACACCGAGCCCGCCGTCGTGCCTTCGATGACCTGGAGCTGGCCATTGCCCAACACGTCGGCTAGGGCGGGACTGCTGGTGGTAACGCCGTCGAGCTTGTCGACCCAGGCCGCTCCGCAGTGCGAGTTGACGGCGATGAGGTCATTGGAGGTGGACGCTCCCCCGTAGGTGGCACCGGTACCGAAAGCGATGCCGACGCCGCCACCGGCGAGGAACTGGCCGACGGCCGGGGAGGACTCCACCGTCTGGTCGGTGTTGTACTGACAGACGACGCCACCACCCGGGTTGCCCTGGAAGAAGTTGCCGGTGGGGAGAATGACCCGGAGATGCCCGCCGTTGGAGTAGGTCTGCCCGTAGGCCACGCCGGCGGAGGAGTCGCCCCCCTCGACGACGTCGTTCTGGCCGTTGGCATAGAGATCGGCGATGGCCGGCGTGGTGAAGTCACTGTCGGCCTGGAACCACGGATAGCCCGGAAGGATGCCACCGCTGGTGGCGTTCATGGCCTGAGCCACCTCGCCGAGAGATCCGCTCACGACGTCGGTTCCGCCCTCGAGGTTGCCGACGGCCAACGATCCCTGGACGGCATGGGCCGGGGCGCCATCGGTCGAAGGGTTGTCCACGTTGGTGAACCACTGCTCCCCACCCGACGGAGCGATGGCCATGTAGCCACCCTCGGTCGGGGTCGCGGCGTTGCCGACTCCGACGAAGACGGAATCGAGTGATCCGGAGGTGACGGCCACCGAGGGAGTCGAGTCCACCGGGACGCCGCCGGTGGACACCGGCCAGCCCGGTACCTCGTTCCCGGTGGCCAGGTTCAAGGCGTACACGTGCCCGGCGCGGTCGCCGACGACGACGGCCGGGCCACCGGCGAGGTTGGCGATATTGGGCGAGGACAACGCAATGGGGCTGCCGGCGTCGTTCAACACGACCGGTCCCCAGACGGCACCGGCGGAGACGGCGTGGGCCACGTCGACGTTCTGCAAAGCAGAGCCGGACGGAAGTGCCAATGCCGTCATGCCCACACCGATGAGGGAGAAGGCGGCGAGCGACCTCCAGGGACGGCCCTGGCCTATCCATCGACCGACCTGCCGGAGCCGGGGATGGCGAGGGGTCGTCACGGTGAAGCGGTCGTGCGTGCCTGCGATCTTGGTCATCTACCGTCCTTGTCGCGCGTCGAAATGCAACATTCCCTGACGTGTACCTCTCAGTTATCGACTCGCCGGTGCCCGAGCTTGACCACAACGGCGGCGTCACTGGCCACGGGCGGCGTTCATGGGGGACCCATGGGTCAGACGTACCCTCCGGGCTGGTCCGGAACCATCAGGCGTCGGCATCCTTGACGCTTGTCAACATCACGACAATCCTTACGGGCCGTGAAGGACTTCCTGAAACGGACGCTGGGCCGGATCGAGCTGCGGATGTTCGCCCGGCTCCACGCCCGTCTCGACGAGGTCGACAACCGACTCGACGGCGTCAGCGCGCGCCTCGACGAGCTGCAGCGCCGGGTGACCGACGCCCAGGCCGTCGTCGAAGCGACAGCGGCGCGGGCGGCGGCGTCGACCGAACAGACCCTCGGGGTCGTCGAGTCCGACGCCCGCACGGCCAGACGATTCGAGGAGATCGAGCGGATGCTCGGGGCGGCACCGCCCGGCATTCATTGACCCCGACCGTCCGCCTGGCCGTCGACCTGCAGGCGTTGCAGATCGACGGATTCGCAGACAGGGGCATCGGGCGGTACATCGCCGGCTCCACCGCGGCACTGGCCCGCGCCGGGCGCGTGGCCGCCGGCCTTCTCGCTCCCGAGCTCCCGCCGCCGTCGGGGCTGCCCGTCGACGTGGCCGCCGCCGGCCTGGCCCGGTGGGACTCCATCGAGGAACTGCGTCGGCTCCTGGCCGACGGCGGGCCCATCGCCCACCATGTCCCGGCGCCCTTCCTGCACACCGGTCCCACCGATCCTTCGGTCCTCGTCACCGTCCCCCATTGGGCCGATGCCGGGGTGGCCCGTGTCGTCACCCTGCACGACCTGATCCCGCTGCGCCATCCGGAGCACTACCTACCGACGGCGGCGCATCAGATCCGCTACCGGGCCCGGGCGCAGTGGGTGGCCACTGCTGACCTGATCCTCGCCAACTCCGACTACACGCGCGGCGAGGCGATCGAGCTGCTCGACTGCGATCCGGCTCGGGTGGTGACGGTGGGGGCCGGCGTGTCGTCGTTCTTTACGCCGGCCGACGGCACCGACAACGAGCTCTTCCGCTACTGGCTCCCGGCCGTCGAGGACCGGCCGTTCGTCCTCACCATCGGCGGGAGCGACGCCCGCAAGGGAACGGAACGGCTCGTGGCGGCCGTGGCGCAGATCGTGAAGGACGGCGTGGACCTCCACCTGGTCGTCATCGGCGATCTGACCGACTTTTGGCGCGCACGGTTGTCCGAGGCGGCCGAGAGAGGAGGACTCGGGGACCGACTCATCATGACCGGCCCGGTGGGAGACGACCTGCTCCGGGCCTGTTACCGCCGCGCCGTTCTGACGGTGACACCGTCGATGGCCGAAGGCTTCGGTCTCCCCGTCCTCGAGTCCGCCGCCTGCGGCACACCGGCACTGGCGTCGGCCACCACGGCCCTGGTGGAGGCGGCGGCCACGCCGCTGGCCACCTTCGACCCCGCCGACACCGCCGCGGTGGCGGCGCTGGCGCTCGTCCAGGCGGTGCTCGGCGATTGGACCGGTTCCGGTCCGGCCGGCTAGAAAAATCGCGAAAACAACCCCA
>PKWD01000282.1 GCA_003131945.1 Acidimicrobiaceae bacterium | reverse complement strand
CATCTGGTGTCGGCGTGATGCCAACGACGGGGGCGTCGAGTCGCTGGCCGCCCATCGACCCGTAGAACGGGGCGTTGCCATAGGCGAAGATCCCACCGTCAGAAGCGACCTCCCAGTACCCACCGCCACCGGGATCGGCGGCCATCCCTATCACGGGAGCATCGAGAACGTCGCCACCGATTGATCCGTAGTTGCCGGCGTCGCCGAAGAAAGCGATGTGTCCCTGGCTGTCGACCTCCCAATAGCCGCCACCGTCGGGAGCGGCGGCCATGCCGACGATGGGGGCCCGAAGCGTCCAGCCGCTGAGCGATCCGTCAAACGGGGCGCCGAAGGCGAAGATCCCACCGTCGGCGCCCACCTCCCAGTAGCCGCCGGTCGGATCGGCCGCAAGCCCCACCACTGGAGCGTGGAGCGGTTCCCCGCCCACCGAACCTCGAAACGGCGTGTGGAAGGAGAAGATGCCGCCATCGTCCCCGGCCAACTGATAGCCGTCGGGCAGCTCGGTGGGACACGACGGGGTCAACGACTGCGGCGTCGCCGTCGGCCCGAGGAGGACCGGTGCACCGCCCACCAGGCACAGCGGATCCATACGCAGGCTGCGGGCCCCCTGGGGGTAGCCCACGTCCCCAGCTGTCCAGGCGTTGTAGGCCATCCACAGAGTGCCCGACGTGTCGGTGAAGATCGACGATGCACCGGGCCCGGCCACCCCGCCCGCCGAGCCGAAGACCGGTGTGGCGTTCGGATCGGCACAGGGTCCCGTCGGACCTTGGCAGTTGGCGTAGGCGACGGCGTAGGCACTGGTCTCCCATGGTCCGCCCGAAAAGAACAGGAGCCACCGACCGCCGAGCAGCACCATGTCGGGCTGCTCGATCGTGGACTCCCAAACTCGATTCTGGGTGAGGAGCGCCGACGTCGACCCCACCAGTTCCGCACCGTCGCCGTCGAAGACGACAGGGGAGGCCCACAACGTCGCAGGAGAGGCCGAGCCGAAGCCGTCGTTGTTCTTCCACGCCAGGTAGTAAGTCCCCGCCTGGTCCTGGTACACGTCAGGGTCGATCGATCCGCCTACTGTCGGCTGGCACGCCACCGGTCTGGCCGAGTCGTCGACATAGGGGCCCATCGGCTCCAGGCTCTCGGCCACCCCGACGCAGTAGTGGGCCACTGACGGGTCCCACGCCGCGTAGAACAGGTAGAACTCATCTCCCACCTCGATCATCGACGGCGCCCATGGTGCGCCGTTCCCCGGTGCGCGGGTCGCCCAGGCGCTGATCTGACAGTCGCCAGCCGTTACGCTCCCCGCCTGGCACGGAAGGGCATCGGCCACGTCGGGATTGAACAGCAGGGTTTGCGGCCACGAGGACAGGTTGGTCGTTGTCATGACCGGGATATTGTCGAACCCGTCGCCGGTGGAGAACGCGTAGTACGTATCTCCCAGCCGGACGACATCCGAATCGGGGGTGTCCAACGGGGAGAGCGGGTTGCTATACGTCCCCTGGAGGCCGGCCGAAGCCGGTGCCGCTCCCACCGCCACGATCGCCCCGACGGCGAGGATTCCGAGAGCGACGAGGATCGCACTCCGGTGCAGGTTGGGCTTCCGACGCACGCCGGTGACTATTCTGAGGCGACGACGGCGTCGGAAACCGGTGGACACATCTGAGCTGACCCGGAGGCCGGTCCGACGATCGGTGCCTGGCCGTTCACGTGAGCTGACCTCCGGACCGAGAACGAAGACTCGGCGTTGTTGCCGGGCCTGTCCTGTCACTTCCATGACGCCTGGGCGGCCCTGGAAGTTGCACTCCATCCGAGGAAATTCTCCAAGTCCGCACGCGCGGTGGTCGACGNNGGGCCGTCACCTCAGGCGGCCACGTTTCCCTCGTCCCGTCCTTTTTTGGGCGTCGTGCCCAGGCGTCGGGAGCCGGGAACGATCGAACCAACGGCTTCGAAGGACTTGAAACCAGGACAGAACCTCCGTGCCCTCACAGCACGTTTCCCGTGCTGGTCGTCCTGCCGACCCACCGGCCGTCATCCCGGTGACCCCGGCTGCGGCGACCCCGGCCGCTGGATAGGCCGGCAGCACGATTTCCCAACCGATCACCGATCGCCCCAATCAGGTCAAGGGCGACGATGAGATACCGAGCCGTCGGGAGTTAGATCCGGGATTGACCTCTCGGAAGGGTCAAGGACGTGACATTCGGCGACCCTGACGCGATCTACCGGGTGTGGAGCCGCACAGGGAGCAGTTCATGGCGTCGCACCAAGAGGCTGCTCACCCAGCTCGGCGAGTGTCCGGGGTCGAGGGTAATGCTGTCGGTGCGCTCGAGCAGGACCGTGAGAACATTCCGTGCCTCGACGCGGGCAAGCGGCGCACCGACGCAGTGGTGGATTCCGCGCCCAAAAGCCACGTGACGACGTGGGAGGCGCCGGTCGAGATCGATCTCGTCGGGTCGTTCGAATTCGTTGGGGTCTCGGTTGCCGGCGCCCCAGAGCAAGAGGACGGTTGCGCCGGCTGGAATGGCGACGTTACCCAGCATCGTGTCCTTGGGCACGGAACGCATCATGTACCGGAAAGGTGACTCGAGGCGGAGCGCCTCCTCAGCGAACGTGGCGATCTGCTCGGGATTCTGACGAAGCTGCTCTTGAAGTTCCGGACGCTCGGCCAGCATGCGAACCGCATTGCCGAGCAGGCTCGTCGTGGTCTCTCCCCCGGCGCTCAACAGGGTGGTCAGGATGCCGATGGCTTCGGAGTCGCTCAACACTCCCTCGTTTACGGCGTGTGCGACGGCGCCCAGAAGATCCTCGCTCGGATCTTCCAACGCGGCGGACAACTGATCGGCAATCCAGGCGAGGATCCCCGCCGTGTTGCTCGCTACTTCGATCAGCTCATCGAGAGACAGCGTCCCACCCACCAATCTGGTGCCATTGACTGCAGAGCTCCACAGTTCGTCGAGGTTGCTGTCGCGAAAGCCGACAAGTCGGCCGATCATGGTGATGGGCACCGTGTTGCCGATGGCCGACATGAACTCGATGGTTCCGCTGTCGAGCGCCTGGGTCACGAGTTCGTTGGCAAGGTCCACGATGTCGGGTTCGAGTGCCTCCATCCGCTTGGCCACCAACTCGGGAAAGACGGCGTTGCGGTGGATCGCATGCAAAGGCGGATCGGCGGTGGCTAGCGCCTGCCCCCCGGCATCGCCGAAGGTGAACCGGCCGGGTAGACCCGCCTCGTCCCGGTATAGCAGGCACTTCATATTCGACGAGAAATCTTCGACTCGACCGGCCGCCTCGGCCAGCAGTTCAAAGGTGCTGACGGTAAACACCTCGGTTCCGGGGATCTCCCATACCGGCGCCTTTTCACGGAGTTCTCGATAGAAGGGGTAAGGATCGTCGAGGACCTTCGGGTCGAGGAGCAACGCTCCGGGGAGCTCTTGAGTCATCGACATCCCTTCGCTTCAGCCACCGCCCCGCCTATGAGTCGATCTTTCGCCCCCGGAGCCGCTGCTTGTGCCATTTCCGTACACCATACTAAAATGAGGTGAGGAATCGAAGAGGTGGTTCGTGCCGCCGGTGCCCCGTTGTGTCTCCTGGTCGAGCCTATGACCGAGACATCTGACGAGATACCCGACTACGAAGTCGGGGGGTTGGGACGAGTTGAACGCTGTCCCCCGAGGCAGGCTCCTCTTGGGCCCACAACGGCGTCGCCGTCACCGCTGTCGGGAAGTTAGATCGGTTCGACGCTGGAAGACTTGGCATCGACGAAAATGGTCACGTCTTCCGCGTGGTCAGACCGGGCCAGGGCCACGGCATCCTCCTCGTACGGGAGGGAGACGAAGAGTTCCTCTGGATCACCGATCCGGGCTTCGTGTTCGCTCACCGTTGGGAGCCCTGCTGGTCATAGCCGAGCTGTACTCACGGTTGGCTGTAGTCGATGCCGATGACAACCTGGTCGGGTATATCACTGCCGACCCGAATGCGAAGGAGGGTTGGCCCGAGCGGCCCGGATAGCCAAACGCCCTAAGGGACGACGGACACATTGTGGTGCCCCGCTTGCCCGATCCCGACCGGTCAAACTCGCCTCATTCCGTGGCCGCGGACGGAGACGGCAGCCTCTACGTCTCCGAATGGCTCATCGGCGGCCGCGATACGAAGCTCGTGGTGCATCACTCAAGGGACGAAATGTGAGGGAGGCGAATATCATCAACTCGTTGCTGGCTGCCGCGAAGGTCCAGCGTAACTGTTCAACGCGGGCTTTCATCGGATTCCTCTGAAAATACTTGCTCCTCCAGCAGCTTGACCTTCAGCCCCTCGATGACCACATCGAAGCCGAACTCGAAGAGTTGGTCGCGTGAAAACCGGGTGGAGCGGATAACGCCATCCAAAGTCGCCATGGGAGAGCGGCTGACGATCGCGCCGGCAATCGCGTCGAGGTCGATTTGGCCCGTCATGAACGTGAAGAGCGTGGTGAAACAGAGGACGGCAGCGTCGGGACTGAACCCACCGTCGCGCAGGATATCGAGAACCCCCTCGGCTAACCGCGCAGCCTCTGTGGTACCTCCATCCCCAAGCTGTGAGGACACGCCCGGGTGTTCGGCGAACACGCTACGGGCGTCTCGCAGCAGCTGTCGCAAACGTTCCTCCCATGTGCCTACTTCAGCCCCCGGGATGCGGATTTCACGGAGAATGTGGTTCACCACAAGATCGTGAAGAGCCTCCTTGCTTGGCACGTAGTTATAGATCGTCATCGGAGGAGTATCGAGCTCTCTGGCGAGGGCACGCATCGACACCTTCTCCAGTCCGACGTTACGGGTGAGGCGAAGGGCTGCCGTAACGATGTCACGCTCGCTGAGCGACGGAGGACGCCCCCGAGTACGCTGCGTTTTGCGGGATGTGGGGTTCAAGGTAGCTACATGAGCAGTGTACTTCCGGCCGTGCAGGCCAGAGCCCGTCATTCGTGCGGCACCTCGGCGCCGTCAGGAATCGTCCATCTCGTTCACAAGTCCCCACGCCAGGGCGGTTGGCGCGGTAATCGCGCACTGACGCAGAGCCATGTAGGCCATGCGATGTCGACCGATCCNNTCCGACGGACGATGCTCGCCGTACCGCCGGCACCCGGAATCAGTCCCAATGAGAGCTCCGGCAGGACAAAGTGGGCGTCCGGAGTCGCCGTGATCCGTCGGGCAAAGGCAGGAATCTCGATCCCGGCGGCGATACAGGCGCCGTGCACGTTGACAACGACGCGATCGGCACACAGAGAGACTGGAGAGCCCATCGAACGGGTAACGCGCACCGCGTGCGCCTTGACCGAGCCGGAGAACGATCCGAACTCTGTGAGGTCCCACCGCTACAAAATGAAGGCCCGGCGCCGAGAGCCTCACACCACGGACCGATGCATCCGCCACCACGACTGTAGATATCTCAGCAAGGGCGTCGCGCATCGCGGCGTTGAAGTCCCTCCTTAGCTGCCTTTGCTGCCGACGCAGCCAGGGCCGGAATCACCGGATTCACGGACGCCACCCCGATTTCTGACCCGATACTCCATTCGGACCCGAGGATCCATGGACGGCAATGAGGGCGGGCACCAATCGGACCACCGCGTCGGGCAAGTGATTGGGAGCGCTGGAGCGTTTGGACGATCTCGCTGTCCTTGTTCCTCGGCTCGGGCAAGTCCGCTGGGACGCCTCGCCGCCTCGCACCCGGTCAGACCGCAGATCTGTGCGTACTCTTGCCCGCGTTGACGGACCCATTGCAAGCCCTATCGGCAGACAACATCGCGCTTTGCCTGATCAAAGGTGCCATCATCTCCGATAATCGGTGAAACAACGGTGCGCGACTTCAGCGAGACGGTGTCAGAACCGCGGATTCGACTGGGCCGAATAACATCCTTGATCCACTTATGAGCAATCCAAGCAGGCGACATCCCTGAGATTCTTCTCGGCTGAGGGAAGGTTGGTAACCCCTTGGCCACGGCGCGGATAAGACAGACGCCTGGGCGGTGCTCCCAACTGCGCTTCCACGTCGACCAACAACCAGCGAGAGAACACTGCAAGCCTTCTAGCGGTCACCAGAATCAGCCTGATGGCGCAAACAATTGTTCGAATCCTCCAGGCGAGCGAGAACGACCCAGGCCCGGGGTGGCTCGATCTCCACCCGCAGGGCGAGCTGGCTTGCGCCTAATGTCGAGCCAGGGTAGCCGCGTATTTCAGAGCCTCTAGTGCGGCTGCACGGCCGGCCACGGAGGACCTCGACACCGCCAGACCGTCCGACAAGTCCGCCGATGGCGCACCTTGTTCTAGGATTCAGGGGTGCCTGTTTACGAGACGATCCTGTACGAGGAGCGCGACGGAGTCGCCTGGGTGACCCTGAACCGCCCCGAGGTCCATAACGCGTTCAACTTCCAGATGCAGAGGGAACTAAAGGACGTTTGGCGAAGTCTTCGAACCAACGACGACGTCCGATGTGTGGTTCTGACCGGCTCAGGAGACAAGGCCTTCTGTGTCGGAGTGGACCGAACCGAGGTCATGGGTGGCTGGGAGAACCTCGAAGACGTCGCGGGAACGAGCGGAACTGGAAAGGCTCGTTCTGAAACGACACCATGGCACGTCGATGATCCGGGCGAGAACATCGGCCCTAAGACCAACGATCTGTGGAAACCGGTCATCGCCGCCGTCAACGGCATGGCGTGCGGCGGCGCCTTCTACATGCTGGGCGAGGTCGACTTCATCATCGCCGCCGAGCCCGCCACGTTCTTCGATCCCCACCTGACCTTCAACATGGCAGCCGCCTTCGAGCCCCTCCAGATGACCGACCGCATGCCGTTCGGCGACCTCGTCCGGCTCACGCTCCTCGGGAGCGAGGAACGCATGAGCGCGCAGCGGGCGCTGCAGATCGGCCTCGTCACCGAGGTGGTGCCGCATGCCGAACTGGAAGCGCGCGTCAACGATTTCGCGCAACGCCTCGCCGATGGACCGCCGCTCGCGATTCGCCTCGC
>PKWD01000142.1 GCA_003131945.1 Acidimicrobiaceae bacterium | reverse complement strand
ACTGGGCCGACGAGGGCGCCCAACGCGCCGTCCACAGCGCCCAGCATCTCCATGGTGGCGTGGGGGTGGACCGGGACTACCCGTTGCACCGTCACTTCCTGCGCACCAAGCACCTGGCGCTGACGCTCGGAGGCACGACGCCCAGCCTGCTGCGGTTGGGTCAGTTCCTGGCCACCGAGCCGGCCTGATCGGCAGCACCTCCAGGGGCACGGCGGGNNCACAATGACTCGGTGTCCCGGCGACCCATCTCCCCCCTGGTCCTCATCATCGCCGTCGTCGGCGCGGGAACGTTGGTGGCGAGGCTTCTCGGTTACAAGGTGGGCGGCAACGTCGTCGTGCGGTGCCGCCAGGGTCACCTCTTCACGACGATCTGGATTCCCGGGGTGAAGTTCAAGGCACTGGATCTCGGCGTGGCCCGGGTCCAGCGCTGTCCGGTCGGAAAACACTGGAGCCTCGTGACCCCCGTCCGGGACTCGGACTTGACCGATGACGAAAGGCGATTCGCCCGGGAACACCACGACGCCTGGGTTCCCTGACCGACGCATCTCTCATGGCGGTCAGCCGATGGCGTGCACCTGGGAGCCGTCGAGCTCGCGCACGAAGTCGGGACCGAAAGCCTGTGAGGGAGTGAGCGCACCGGGCTCGACCTTCCCGGCCGTGAGCGACTGGGCGATGCGCACGACGGCATCGGCGGTGAGGTCGTAGCCGTTCAGTGTCGTGATGGTGCCCTGGACACGGGTGCCGTTGCGATCCGACACCTGGCCCCACAGCTGACCGGGGCCCTCCGAGCGGGCTTTGGCCGAGGGACCGGGGAGCCGGCTCACCAGTCGCTTCAGTGTCCCTTGGACGATGGCACTGCGTGCGGCGGGGCCGGCCATCTGGGCCACGCCGGTGATGGCGCCGACCGCTGCCGGCAGTGCCGCGTAGACGACGATGTCGCCGATCCCGGTGGAGTGGTAGGCGGTGCTGACGTCGCCCCAGGCGATGGCGAAGACGGTGGACTTCCCGTCGGCGAAGGTGACCTGACGGCGCCGGCGGTCCGAGGGCACGGGTCCGATGACCCCTCCGATGCGGGCCCGGCCGGCGCTGCCGAGGGATTCCATGGCCGTTTTGGCCGTGCCCGGTGAGACGCCGCCGCCCATCTTGATGGCGAGCTCGAGGCGGGTGGCCTCAGGGAGGGCCCGACCGAGCAGGGCGGCCAGACAGTCCGAGGGCACGACGTCGAAGCCCGATCCGGGCAGGAGGGAAATCCCGGCCTCCCGGGCCTCGTCCCCCCGGGCAAGCACGGCCTCGAAAACGTCGATCTCGCCGGTGATGTCGAGGTAGTGGGTGCCGGTGGCCAGGCAGCCGTCCACCATGGGGGCGGCGGTGGACGAGAAGGGCCCGGCGCAGTGGGCCACGGCGTCGATCCCCTCTAGACCCTGGCGCACAGCGTCAGCGTTTGCGAGGTCGAAGGCGCGGTGCTCCAACTCGAAGAGTTCGCCCAGGTCACGCAGCCGGCGTTCGTCGCGTCCGGCCAGGATGGGGAGCTCGCCCCGCTCGGTGGCCAGGGCGGCCACCAGCCGGCCGGTGTAGCCGTACGCGCCGTAGATCATCCACGTCATGTCGTCACCTCGAGGATCGGGACGCCAGTGGCAACCCTAAACCCTCAGAGGAGGAGCTCGGCCATCATCTGCAGGGTGGCGGCGTTGCCGGCCACGAGCAGGGAGGTAGCGAAGGACTCCTGCCAGGCGGCGAGGTCGTCGACGATCTTGGCCCGGGGACCGATGAGGGCGATCTTCTCCACCATGGCCGTGGGCACCGCCGCCGCGGCGTCCTCCTTGTGACCTTCGAGGTAGAGATCCTGGATCTTCTGCGCCTCGCTCTCGAAACCCATGCGGACGAAGACGTCGAAGTGGAAATTCATGTCGCGCGCCCCCATCCCTCCTATGTAGAGGGCGAGCATGGGCCGGTAGAGATCGGCGGCCTGCTCGACGTCGTCGTTCACGACCACCGGGCAGAAGGCGATGACCTCGAAGTCCTTCGCACTGCGCCGCGCCGTGGGCCGGGCGTAGCCCTCGTCGAGGGCGTCTTTGAACTCACCCATGTGGTGGGGGGAGAAGAAGATGGGGAACCAGCCGTCGGCGATCTCGGCCGCCAGGGCCACGTTCTTCGGCCCTTCGGCCCCGAGGACGATGGGGATGTCGGCCCGTAGCGGATGCACGATGGGCTTCAAGGGCTTACCGAGGCCGAGGCCACCGGGGTAGGGCAACGGGTAGTGGGGCCCGGCGTTTCTGACGGGCGCTTGGCGGGCGAGCACCTGGCGCACGATCGACACGTACTCGCGGGTGCGGGCCAGAGGCTTCGAGAAGTCCTGGCCGTACCAACCTTCGACCACCTGCGGTCCCGACACTCCGAGACCGAGGGTGAAGCGACCCTCCGACAGGTGGTCGAGGGTGAGGGCGGCCATGGCCATGGCCGTGGGCGTGCGGGCCGACAGCTGGCACAGAGCGGTGCCGAGGCGGACCTTGGTGGTGGCCGCCCCCCACCAGGCCAGCGGGGTGAGAGCGTCGGACCCGTAGGCCTCGGCCGTCCACACCGAGTCGTAGCCGAGGCGCTCGGCTTCGAGCACCAGGGCGGCGGCGTCGGGTGGGGGCCCTGAACCCCAGTAGCCCATCTGCAGGCCGAGCTTCAGCTTTCCCATGACTCCTCCTTGGCCGTGGCGCTCGTCATTGCATCTTCTGCATGACCTCTTCGGCGTAGCGGGCCGAAGCGTCGATGCGCGTCTGCAACTGGGCGTCGGGGGAGTCCGAGGGGTCGACCTCGGCCACCATGGCCGGCGCGCTCAGCATGTCGGTGACGCCGTAGTCCTCTTCGAATCTCCGGTAGGTGTCGACATCGGGGTTGGTCCACAGCGACAGGAAGATGTCGAAGGGTTCGCTCTCGCGTCCGGCCCGGTGGCGGGCCTCGTGCAGCAGTCCGAGGTACTGGCGCGCTTCGTCGGGGGTGTAGGCCCCGGCCGCCACCCAGCCGTCGCACAATTCAGAGGCCCGACGCAGAGCCGGTGCCGAGTGGCCCCCGCCGATGATGGGGATGGGGGCGGTCGGTGATGGTTCCATCTTGAGAGGGGCCAAGTCGTACTGGGGTCCGTGGTACTCGACCCAGCCGCCGCTCCACAGCGCCCGCAGGGCCGGGATCATGTCGTCGAGCCTCTTGCCCCGGGTGGAGAAGTCCTGACCGGTGGCGTCGAACTCCTCCTTGCACCACCCGACGCCGACCCCGAGTGTCACACGGTTGGACGAGAGCACAGCGGCGGTGCCGACCTGTTTGGCCACCGTGATGAGGTCGCGGGCGGGGGCCACGTAGACGCCGGTGGTGAAGCGAACCCTCTTCGTCGTCGCCGCCATGGCCGAGATGACGCACCAGACGTCGGGCCATTCGGTGTCGGCCTCCCAGCCGGGAGCGCCGTCCTCAGCCTTCGAGTAGGTGTAGCGCGACTGACGGTCGCGCGGCGAGAACATGTGATCGGAGAGGTAGATCCCGTCGTAGCCCTGGTCGTCGGCTGCTCGGGCCAACGCCACCTGATGGTGGGTGGGCAGAAAGGTCACCGCCTGGTGGAAGCGCACGCCGGACTCCGATGCCCGCCCTCGTCGTCCGTGACCCGTCGCGGCGCGTCAGCGCCGGACGGGCTGGCCGGGCGAGAAGGCGATGGGTAGGTGCTTGACGCCGTTGATGAACGACGATTGGAGGCGCTGAAGATCCCCGTCCTGGCGCATGTCGGGGAGCCGGTCGAGCAGGTGCTGGAACATCACCCGGATCTCCATACGGGCCAGGTTGGCCCCGAGGCAGAAGTGGGGGCCGCCGCCGCCGAAGGCCATGTGCGGGTTGGGGGAGCGGGCGATGTCGAAGACTTGCGGGTTCTCGAAGATGTCCTCGTCGCGGTTGCCCGAGATGTGGAAGAAGACGACCTTCTGGTCGGCGTCGATCTTCTGGCCCCGCAGCTCCGTCGGCTTGGTCGTCTGGCGCCGGAAGTTCATGACCGGGGTGACGTAGCGGAGCATCTCCTCCACGGCCTTGGCCATGAGGGACCGGTCGTTGCGGAGCTTCTCCCATTGGTCGGGGTTCTGGAAGAAGGTGTACATGGCCCCCGAGATGAGGTTCCGCGTCGTCTCGTTGCCGGCCACGGTGAGGAGCAGGAAGAACAGCTCGAGCTCGAGTTCGGAGAGTTTGTCGCCCTCCAACTCGACCTGGGTGAGGACACTCATGAGGTCCTCGTGCGGATCCAGCCGCTTCTTCGAGTACAGATCGGCGGCGTAGGCGTAGAGCTCCATGGCCGCCTGGGTCACGTACTCGGGATCGTCGAGATCGCCGGCGCCGTCCTCGGCGTACTCCGAGTCGAGCCGGCCGATCATCCGGTTGGACCAGTCGAACATGTTGTGGCGGTCCTCCTGGGGCACGCCCAGGAGATCGGCGATGACGACGAGGGGCAGTTCGGCGGCGATGTCGGTGACAAAGTCGGCCTCGCCCTTCTCGATGACGGCGTCGATGATGTCGTCGGCCGTCTCGTGGATCTTCTCCTCGAGCTGCGAGATGGTCCGGGGGGTGAAGCCCTTGTTCACGAGCCGCCGGTAGCGGGTGTGCAGCGGCGGGTCCATGTTCAGCATCATCAGCTTCTGCTGTTCGATGGCGTCGTCGGGCAGCTCCCAGATGAAGGTGGCCTTCTTCGCCGAGGAGAAGGTGTCGTACTCGCGGTTGACGGCCACGCAGTCGTCGTACTTGGTCACGCACCAGAAGCCGGGGCCGTCGGTCTCCTCGTGCCACCAGACGGGGGCGTTCTGGCGCAGGAAGGTGAACTGCTCGTGGGGGACGGCGGCGACATAGGCCTCCGCATCGGTGAGATCGATGTCGCTGAGCTCCATGCCTGGTCCTCCTAGAACGTGTTCCACTTGGGATGATACGCCCGGCCCTCTCCGGGCACCAGCATGGCCCGGTGGCGCGCGGCAGGGCCCGTCTGCGATTGTCGGACGGCTGGGCCCTACTGGTAGCGTCAAAAAGTAGAACAAGTTATAGCGAGGCCGGGACCGGGTAGCCCCGGCCCGGACCGAACGGACGGGCGACCATGTTCTTAGAGGAGACCCCCGAGCAGCAGGCCCTACGGCAGGAGTTGCGCGCCTACTTCGCCGCGCTCATGACCGACGAGGTCCGGGCCGGCATCGGCGAAGTGGGCGAAGGCGGCGAGCGCTGGCGTGACACCGTGCGCAAGATCGGCGCCGACGGCTGGCTCGGCGTCGGTTGGCCGAAGGAGTACGGCGGCCAGGGCCGACCGGCCACCGACCAGTTCATCTTCTTCGTCGAGACCCGCAAGGCCGACGCGCCGTTCCCCTTCGTCACCGTCAACACCGTGGGACCGACCATCATGCGCTACGGCACCGAGGAGCAGAAGTCCTACTTCCTGCCCGGCATCCTGGCCGGGGACATCAACTTCGCCATCGGCTACACCGAACCCGAAGCCGGCACCGACCTGGCCTCGCTGCGGACGCGGGCCGTGCGCGACGGCGACGAGTGGGTCGTGAACGGTCAGAAGGTCTGGACGACGATTGCCCAGTTCGCTGCTTTCGGCATGTTGCTGGCCCGCAGCAATCCTGACGTGCCCAAGCACGAGGGCCTCACCTACTTCATTGTGGAGATGAAAACACCAGGGATCGAAGTCTGCCCCTTGAGGCAGATGACCGGCTCCTCGGAGTTCAACGAAGTATTCCTGACCGATGTGCGCATACCCGACGCCAACCGGGTGGGTGATGTGGGTGACGGCTGGCGCTGCGCCCGCACCACCTTGATGAACGAGCGCGTGGCGTTGGCCGGTATATCTCTCGACCCCGTCTCGTTCTCGGGAGGCGTGCGGCGCGACGCCTGGCAGTCCTATCTCGATCAGATCCCTGACCGGACCGACCGGCGCGTCCGCCAGAGACTGGCCCAGCTCTACATCGAGTCCGAAGTGAAGGAGATCACCGCCTTCCGGGCCAACTCAGCCCGCATGCGGGGCCAGCAGCCGGGACCGGAGGGAGCGGTCAACAAGGTGTTCAACGCCGAGTACAACCAACGACGATCGAGTTTCGCTGTCGATGTCAACGGTATGGCCGGAATCGCCTGGGCCTCGGACGACACAAAGTCCCAAGCCCGGGCCACGACCTTCCTGCGGGCCCGGGCCAACACCATCGAAGGGGGCACGTCAGAGGTTTTGCGCAACCAGATGGCCGAGCGGATCCTGGGACTCCCCCGCGACTTCGAGGCGGACAAGGGCGTCGCGTGGGCTCAGATCACCCACAATTGACCGCCATCGACGACTCCAGCGATACCGCCGCCCTCGACGGCGACGGGACGTTGGTATCCCCAGCACGACTGGAGGCGGCTGCTGCGATGCGTCGACTGGGTCACGCCATCGTGGCCCACGAGATGGACGACGACGTCTTGCATCGCATGACGACGACGGTGGAAGAGTTGCTGGCACAGGTGGAGGCATCTCCCCCGCGACAGCGCCCCACGCTGAACATGAGCCGCGACCTTTTCGTCGTTCCCCCTACCCAGGGGGGTGTCCGAGGCAGTCATTTCACCGACTGCATCGTGACCGGCCCGGCCAATCCCATGGGTGTCGCGGCCCAGACGTTTCGCGACGGGGATGACGCTGTTCTGCACTGCACCCTCGGCGACGCCTTCGAGGGTGCCCCGGGGCGGGCTCATGGCGGCATGGTGGCCGCCCTCTTCGACGAGGCCATGGGTTTCGTCCTCTCGATCAACTGCACACCTGCTTTCACCGGCCGGCTCACCGTGACGTACCGGGCACCGGTACCGATCGGGGTCCCGTTGGAATTCCGTGCCCGTCTCACCAGTAGAGACTTCGGAAGCTTCTGATGGCCGGGGAGGCGCGCCATGGAGACGTCCTCCTGGCCAAAGCGGAATCGTTGTTCGTGGCCGTCGATCCCGAACGGTTCGCCGCCGGTCAGGGCTGAGGTCACGCTGTCGGACTCCCGACTCGGCGACGCGCTGTGTCGGTCGCCACCGTCACCGTCACCGACACCACCGCCACCACCGACACAAGGAGAGGCTTCGTGACATCGGACGACCGGCTTCCGGTAGTGGTGGCGACCGGACAATCCATCGAACGCCTGACCACGGTGTCGGCGCTGGATCTGGCTGAGCGCGCCGCCCGGGTGGCGCTCGACCGCGTGCCCAAGCTGCAGGCCGAGGTCCAGCAGGTCTCCGTCGTCAACATCATCTCACCGGCGGGGAGCGCACCGGGGGCCGATCTGTCCCGACGGCTGCACCTGTCGCCCGCCCGCACCGAGACGACGACGGTCGGCGGGAACTCGCCACAATGGCTCGTCAACCGGGCCGCCAAGGCCATCAGCGCCGGCGACATCGACGTCGTCCTCATCGCCGGAGCTGAGGCCCAGCGCTCGGCGCGCGAAGGTGGTTCGGTCCCCGACGACAGGGGCCACACAGCTGGTCCACCCGATCCCGTCATCGGCGATGACCGACCTCCGGTGAGCCCGGCCGAGTTTCAAGCCGGCCTGATCGCCCCCATCCACCTCTACGCACTGTTCGAGAGCGTCATTGCCCACCGTGCGGGCCGGAGTCCGGCCGAACACCGCGCCGAACTGGGCCGGCTCTTGGCTCCCTTCACGACGGTGGCAGCCGCGCATGACTACGCGTGGTTCCCCGACGCCCGCACACCGGCCGAGTTGTCCGAGATCACGCCCGACAACCGGCTCATCTCCGAGCCTTACGCCAAGAACATGTGTGCCATGTTCACCGTCGACCAGGGCGCTGCCGTCGTCGTCACCTCGCTGGCGGCGGCGCGACGAGCGGGCGTGGACGAGGAGGCCGTGTTCTGCTGGTCGGGCGCCGAATGCACAGACGTGTGGTTCCCCGCCGCCCGTCCCGACCCGGGTACGGCTCCCGCCATGTCGGCGAGTACGTCGGCGGCCCTGGAGGCGGCCGGCACCGGTGTCGATGAGCTCAGTGCCTTCGACCTCTATTCATGCTTCCCGTGCGCCGTGGAACTGGCGGCCGATGCGCTCGGGGTGGCGCTCGATGATGAGCGACGCCTGACCGTCACCGGCGGACTCCCCTATTTCGGCGGCCCCGGGAACAACTACTCGCTGCATGCGGTGGCCACGATGGTCGACCGCCTGCGCGTCGGGGGTGGCACCGGGCTCGTGACCGCCTTCGGCTGGTACCTGACGAAACACGCGGCCGGGGTCTACGGAGCGGAGCCCCCACCCCGGGGATGGCGCCCGGGCGACACCACCGCAGCGCAGGCGGCCATTGACGCCACGGCCGTCGAGATCGCCACCGAAGCCGCCGGTCCGGCTGTCGTGGTCGCCTCGACTGTGGTGAATGGCCGCGGGGGCGAGATCACCGCCGCGCCGGTTATCGCCCGCCTCGAAGACGGACGCCACATAGCGGCGGCCGCCGACGTCTCCGAGCTCCCGTGCCTGGCGGCACGCAACCTGGTGGGTTCTCGGATCGATGTGCGCGGCCCGCCTCTGCGCTACCGGATCTCCGGATAACGGCGCTGACGGCCAAGGCCACGCCACGACCCGGATGGCGGTGGGGCCCTGCCCGCGGCGAGACTCACAGAACAAGGCGAATCCCCACGGTCAACGTCCGGCCCGGGGTCGGCGGCGACGGCCCGCCGACGCGAAGGACGAAAGGGAGCGGACATGTCAGCAGTCGAGCGTGAGCGTCGCGGTCACGTCGAAATCCTCACCATCAATCGGCCCGAGGCCCGCAACGCCGTCAACGGCGCTGTGAGCCAGGCCATGTCGAGCGCGTTGGACGAACTCGAGGTCGACGACGATTGCTGGGTCGTCATTCTGACCGGATCCGGGGAGAAGGCCTTTTCAGCCGGAATGGATCTGAAGGCCTTCGCCTCGGGCGAGGGTGGGCCGATCATGGGCGCCCCCGGGGGATTCGCCGGCATCGTCCAGCGGACGTTCTCGAAGCCGATCATCGCCGCCGTCAACGGCGTCGCCATGGGCGGCGGCTTCGAGANNNNATCGGCGCCGAGCGGGCGCTGGCGCTCGGTCTCATCAACAGGGTGGTGCCGGCGGCTCAGTTGATGGACGAAGCCTTCGCCCTCGCCGAGCTCATAGCCGACAACGCCCCGCTGGCCGTGCGATGGACAAAGAAGGTGGTCATGGGAGCATCGAGTGTCGGCGACGACGTTGGATGGGCCCTGAATGACGAAGCGGTCGGGGTCGTCTTCTCCTCCGCCGATGCCATGGAGGGTCCGGTCGCTTTCGCCGAAAAGCGCAAGCCCCGGTGGCAGGGGAAATGAACCATTGGGTCTGACCAGCGGATCGGCGCCGCCGATATGAATCGTCCTCGTCCATGACCACCGCCATCCCGGCGACGCTGGCTCCCGCCCTCGACGGGATCCGCCTCTCGATTCACGTCCTGGCCGCCACCGTGTGGGTGGGCGGTCAGCTGACCTTGGCCGGCCTCGTCCCCACCGCTCGTGGCCTCGGCGAAGGCGCCGCCCGCGCCCTGGCACAGGCCTTTGCCCGCATGCAGTGGCCGGCGTACGCAGTGCTGGCCATCACCGGGCTGTGGAACGTGTCGGCCACCCACGCCGGTCAACCCACGGCGTGGCAGGTGGTGCTGGGGGTGAAGATCGCTGTCGTCATCGTCGCCGGACTGGCGGCCTGGCGTCACAGCCGGGCCGGCACCAAAGCAGGGCTGGCCGCCTGGGGAGCCATCACGGCCCTGGCGTCGGTGGCGGCCCTGGCTTTGGGGGTCTTCCTGGCCGGCTGACCTGCGGCGGGGCGCGGTATCGGGCGGTAGATGATGGCGCCTGTCGCCGGTGCCTGAGCAGGTCTAACCTGTCACGAGGGTCCCGCGCATCCACGGGCTCGAAAAGGGAAGGCACCCGTGCACCCAGTCCTGG